>NZ_CAKZYF010000116.1 GCF_937884665.1 uncultured Allomuricauda sp.
AAGAATTTTCAGCTTCTTCACCGTTGTATGATTGCACCATAACGGCTCTTTTTGTATTGAGTTCAATATTCCCGAGGTCAAGTTCGAATAGGAATACTTCCAACCCTTTTCAGTTTTCACACTATCCTTTAGATATTGTATGGAAATAGGTCGGTAATAATCAAAACTATCGGACACTTCCAAGGAGATTGTGCCCAAACGGACGGGCATTTCCATGGTAACATCAATCTCGGTCTGTTTGGTCCGTTTGTTTTCTTGGGTGCGTATTTCACGGATTGAAAAATTCTTGGACATGCCCTCTTTTAGTGTGCTTTGTTCAATACGTGCGCCATTCAGTTTGGGTTGTTCCCCGCTTTTGACCAGTAGTCTAAAATACCGGTACTTGGTGCTTGGAAGAACCAATTTGGTAAATTGAAAATCGGTCTCATCATTTTTAATGGACAAAATTCGATAGTCTTCCACTAAGGTAAACCATTGCTTTTGGTTTTGGCTACCTTCCAGTACCACTGTCCAATCAAAGTTTTTTTGTGCGAAGTCCAGCTGGATGTGATTGATGGTTTCTTCGCTTGGAATCTCAAAAGTGAAATAGTACCCCTTTGCATTGTTCACCGTATTGAGCATATTGAACGGCACGTTTTTCATGGTTCTTTTATCTTCTGCAATTTGCAAGAGATAGGGAGCTTCCAGGGTATCCTTATTTTTTGTGATACCAAAAATCCTTATATCAGAAAGGTTTTGGGAAGTTTTACCAAATATATCATCAGGTAAGACCAGAGTGTGCCATTCTTCTGAAATTCCTGTCAGTTGCCGCTTGTAACGGTAATTGTCCATCTGTCCATAAGTATATATGGCAAGCAGCAGCAAACAGCATGTAGTGCTAATTGGAAGCTTCATCCGTAATTTTTTGCTTGTATTTGTTATATAAAAATGAAATTATCAGCAGTAAAATCCCAAGGGATACGAACACCACTGTTTTCGAAATGGTATCCAGATGGGAAATATCATAGAAAAACAACTTGATCAGGGTTATCCCAAACCAGACAATGGCCGCTATCCTTACATGTTTTTTATTTTTCCATATTCCTATTGCGATTAAAGATAAAGAGTATACGCCCCAAAGGATGCTCAAACCAAGTTTATAAGATTGGTCAAGTTGGGCCATATCCATCCAGTGAATGAGTTCACTACTGCTTATCCATAAAATTGCGACGAGCATCAAAACATCGAAAGCGATGGTAAATTTCCTTTTTAAGAATTCCTGCTGAAGATAAGTGCGGAAGGCCATCAACAGTATCGCAACAAGAACCAATGAGACATAGCGTATTCCAATATGGAACATGCCAATTTGATAATATTCTGACAAACTTTGGGATAGATAGCTCTCCCGTAATTCGCTAAGTTCATAAAGGCCTTGCGTTAAAAATACCATGAGGATTATGACCATTAACCCCATATTTATATAGCCCAAAAGTTGATTCTTCAACTTTCTGAAGTTTAAAAAAGCCAGAAGAGAAACAAAGAACATGGAATAATTCAGAATCCAAATGGACTTGAATTTTTTTAGGTCATAATTTTTATAATAATTCGAATAATCCTGATTTTCTGGATTTAGTACTATTTCTGAATCGGTATAAAGCTGGTACCAATAGTTGGCAATTTCCAACCTGAAAGCGAAGTAAATTACGGCAATCAGAATCGCTGGGATTGAGAATGAGATCAATTTACCGAGACTTTTTGACGATGTAGCGGGAGATGGATAGTTTTTGTTACCATTGAGAATATGGATAAAACCAAAAGCAAGAATAAACAATACTGAGGTCAAAAAATGAATGTTCATCAACGGGGTAATCCGTGTTTCCGGATTCTCTGGATAATACGTTTGATAAACGGTTGACCAATCCTGAACGATACTAAAAAACGCCAAGAACAGGAGCGGATAGGACAGTCGTTCATAGATTGGTATGTTTTTGGTCCTACCGATCCAAAACAAAAGCGCTGCCTCCAAGGCCCATATCAAGGTGACCCAGTTCCCATCCAATTGAACGGGAATGGCTATGGTAATGAAAACCAGGACCAGTCCCAATACCAAATAGAACAAATTGCGGTCTGCCAATTTCCGGCGATATATGCCAAGCCCCACGATAAAATGAATCAAGGCATTGGCCAGGGTAAAAACACCTAAAAATGATTTGCCGGTTTCATGATTGCTCAATATCGCGTAGCCCAAGCCATAAAAAATGAAGGAATTGGATAAAAGCAATACAATATCGCCAAGAACAAACTTTTCGTTTTGAAGTAATTTGTTCGCCAAGAAGATTGTATAAAAAGTAATAAAAAAGAGGGATAGAAAAAGTAAACCCAGACTAAAGTGATCCATTATGTTGTAGTCGAAAAGGAACCAACTGACATAAATGAGCCAGGTCAAACCAAAAGAAGAATAATACAGTGGCTTCCAATATTTCTTGAAAGCAATCACCAAAATTCCTATGTTGATAATTGAAATATAACTAAACAGGACCAATATGTTTCCCGACCCATCACTCAGTAAAAAAGGGACTGCGTAAGCGCCCACTAGCCCAATGTGCGCGATTACCTGTTTGTTGTAAAATATCGCAGCTATTACGGTAAAAGAGGTGAAAATGACCATAAGCGGAAATGCCATTACCTGCGAAATCAATCCATAGAAAATGTATGCTGCATACGTAATAAAGTACAATATGGCGATGGCTCCGCTCACCAGAACCGCACTGTAGTTTTCATAATTTTTCTTCAATTTGATTCCAAATCCCAGAAGACCCAAGCCTGTTAGATATCCTAGAATTATACGCGTCAGTGGACTTATCAAATCATTTTCAATAGAATATTTTGCGCCAATTGCAACGCCTATAATGGTTATCACAATTCCAACTTTGTTGATTAAGTTCTCCCCGATGAGTTTTTCCAGGTCGGTTTTTCGTTTTGGTGTCTTTTTAGGTAAAGGCGCAGGCTTTTTTTGAGTTGTTGACTTTGGATATAATTCGGTTTGGTTTTCAATCGGGATGCCTGTACCTACTTTTTTATCTTCAATACGGGCCGTCTTTTCGGAAATGGGCCGGACCACTTTTTCTGTTGACCCAACGGATTGGGATTCGATATCTCTTAGCTTATCAATTTCTATTTTCAGAATATTGATTTCTCGGGAAAAATCATCTTGCTTTTTTAGGAGTATGTTTAACTTTTCAAGCAATAGATTTATATGGTCTTGATTGTTGGTCATGCTGTTGATTGGTATCGCCGGTCGGGATTAAAATCCTTTTGGTATTTATTGAACAGGTATTGACGAAGTTCGCCGATTTCACTCTTATAACCAACATTTTCTGTTATTTTGCAGGTCAAGACTTTGGATTATGAAATCACCAAATTGGCAAAAAGCCCTGGATTTTGAAGATATTACCTATAACAAAAGTGATGGTGTAGCGCGTATTGCCTTTAATCGGCCCAATGTTCGTAATGCGTTTCGTCCAAAAACCACCAGCGAGCTCTACAAAGCTTTTTATGATGCTCAAGAAGATACCACTATTGGTGTGGTCTTGTTATCGGCAGAAGGACCCTCGACCAAAGATGGGAAATGGGCATTTTGTAGTGGTGGGGACCAAAAGGCCCGAGGACATCAAGGCTATGTTGGTGAAGATGGGTACCATCGTTTGAATATCTTGGAAGTGCAACGTTTGATACGCTTTATGCCCAAGGTGGTCATCGCCGTAGTTCCCGGTTGGGCCGTGGGCGGTGGACATAGTTTGCACGTGGTCTGTGACATGACGTTGGCCAGCAAAGAACATGCTATTTTTAAACAAACAGATGCTGATGTTACCAGTTTTGATGGAGGCTATGGGTCAGCTTATCTTGCAAAAATGGTAGGCCAGAAAAAGGCTAGGGAAATCTTTTTTTTGGGAAGAAACTATTCGGCGGAGGAAGCGCATGAAATGGGGATGGTCAATGCGGTAATACCCCATGAAGAATTGGAATCCACAGCGTATCAGTGGGCACAAGAGATTCTGGAAAAGTCACCGACTTCCATTAAAATGCTCAAGTTTGCCATGAACTTGACCGATGATGGTATGGTTGGCCAACAGGTTTTTGCAGGTGAGGCCACCCGTTTGGCGTACATGACCGAAGAGGCAAAGGAGGGAAGGGATGCGTTTTTGGAAAAAAGAAAGCCCAACTTCAAGAAAAATCAGTGGATTCCCTAGCGTAAAGACCATTTAAGCTATCAATAGCTATTGAAACGTTCTCGCGAAAGCTTTTTCAGGTTTTTGAACCATTTAACGCCGACACAAATTGCCTTTTTGTAGTCTCTTTAAAATTCGCATCAATCCATTTACGGAAATTTGGGCAAGAATTTGAATTGGATTGAAGTTTTAGCTATCGAAGAATCCTTAGTTCCAATCGCTGTAAACTAAAAAGAGCCCTGCCGCTGGGGTCAAGACTCTTTTACGAGAACACTATATGAAAATGAAAAAATTTACTTGTCTTATTTTTACATAGTAAATGTAGGCACAGCCCATCAGTGTAGGAAAATTATGTTGTGAATTGTACTTTCTCTGTGGTTTTCGTACGTTTTTATGATATATACCGCGAGTTATTCTACGGATTTTAAGACTTCAGCGAGAAATCCATTAACGTCAAATTCTGGATTTTCTGCCAAACCCGTGCGCACTACGACCATACTTTTTGAAGGAATCACGAATACATATTGGCCTTGGAACCCATTGCAGGAAAAAAGGTCGCGTGGAACGTCAGGATATTTTCCTTGGGCGTTCAACCAGAAATGGGCGCCATACTCTCCATCTGAATCTGCGGTAACCTCCGTTATGTAATCTACCCACGATGGGTTGAACACTTGCTCCCCGTTCCACGAGCCTTTGTCCAAATACAACTGTCCAAACCGCGCCCAGTCCCGAGTTGTGGCCCAAGCATAGTAAGATCCCACATAATTCCCTTTTACATCGGCCTCCAATACCATGGAATGCATCCCTATTTTATCAATAAGAAATTGGTATGGGAAATCCAGATACTCCTGCTGACTCCTGAATTGTTGGCGTAAAATACCGGACAGTAAATTTGTGGTCCCAGATGAATAGTTCCAAACTTCGGTAGGTTGGGCTATCAATTTCTTTTCTTTTTGGGCCCACGACATGTCATCCTCCAAAAACAGCATTTGGGTCACATCAGAAATCTTGGAATAATCCTCTTCCCAGGCCAATCCACTTTGCATGCGTAACAGATGGTTCAAAGTAATCTGACCACGTTCATCATCTTTCCATTCGGGAATGGGGGCGGGCCAATCCATTTCCAACTTTCCTTGATGCTCCAAGATACCGTAACAAGTGGCCAAAAGACTTTTCGTCATAGACCAGCCCAATACCCGGGTATCTTTGGAGAATCCGTCGATATAACGTTCTCCCAAGAGAAATCCTTTATAGAGCACCAGGACGGTACGGGTTTTTTGTGTTTCCGGATTGGAGAATGCCTGGGCACTCGCCCTGTTGAGTTGATCGTAATCCACTTCGGGCAGCAGCGTGTCTTTTTCTTTTAAATGCCCATAGGGATAAGCTTTTGCAATTTCTTCAAAAGACCTGTAGGGTTGTGGCATGGTATCGTCCGTGCTATAATCCGAATCGACCAATACGCTTCCCAGACCTTCACGATAAATCGCCTTACGGTTCATCAAACCATATACTGAGGCAAGGGCAGCTGAATTTTTCATATCCAAGGAAACCTCTGCCAATTCCACCAAAGGCATTTTTAAGTCATTTTCGACGATAGAACTTGAATCCCTTTCGGCAACGTAGGTTGCAGAAGCCATATATTTTGAAGCATAACCACTAATGATGTTCAGCTTGGGGTAGTTCAAATAGACTAAGGTGCCAAGAATGGGAAGTAGTAGGAACAGTGAGCGTTTTAGATATTTCATGGAAGCGATTTTATTGTAACTTTCAAGAGCTAAATATAAAAATTTACCAGATGTCCAACTTAGGTATGATCATTGAAGAAAGAAGCCGGGATATTGGGGATTTTTTGGTAGGCCATCTAATTCCGTTTCGCAAAAAGCGAATGATCGGCCCATTTATTTTTATAGATCACATGGGCCCTACCCAGCTAGGACCCAAAAAATATATGGATGTGGACCAGCATCCCCATATCGGATTGGCTACCTTGACCTATATGCTGGAAGGAGAAATTATGCATGCGGACAGTATAGGAACCCGGCAGCGTATCAGTCCCGGTTCGGTGAATTGGATGATCGCCGGAAAAGGGGTAAGCCATACAGAGCGTACACCACAAGATTTAAGGAATGGAAAGATCTTCAATGCCCATGGGTATCAAATTTGGGTTGCTCTGCCCGCCCATCTTGAGGACATGGAGCCCGAATTTTATCATATCCCAGCGAAGGATCTTCCGAACTGGTCGGATGGAACGGCAAAATTTAAACTGATAGCTGGGGAAGGGTATGGTCAAAAATCTCCGGTACCAACCTATTCGCCACTGTTCATGGTTGAAATCAAAACCCTAGAACCCTATGGTCTGGACATTGTGGGCCAGCTCCAGGGAGAAGTGGGCATTTGTATCGTGACAGGACATATCACGGCTTGCGGCCAAGATGTGGAACGCGGGAATATTTTGGTCTCCAAAGTCGAGGATAGCTGTAAAATTCAGCTTCACCCAAATACCCACCTATTACTCTTTGGTGGTCAGGCATTTCCTGAGGAAAGACATATTTACTGGAATTTTGTTTCCGCAAGCAAAGAAAAAATCGAAAACGCGAAGCAGGCATGGACCAATAAATCCTTTCCTATGATTCCAGATGAAAAAACGTATGTACCGTTACCTCAATGATTTAGTTTAAAATTTATTTAAGTTCTATTGAAAAAGTTCTTGCTCATAGTGATTTTGTTTGGGTCTTGTCGAGTAAAGGAACCACTGGAAATGCCAAGACATGAATGGCGTTCTTTGGAGGTGACCGCGTCGGCCTATAATTCGTTACCGTGGCAGACCAAAAAGGAGAATCCAAATATTGCCGCTTGGGGGGATACGCTGAAACCGGGAATGAAGAGTATTGCGGTTTCCCGGGATTTACTACGAATGGGATTAGGGCACAATACGATGGTCAAAATCGGAAACTGGCCGGACACCTTTTATGTAAAGGACAAAATGAACCGAAGGTGGAGGAACCGAATTGATATTTATATGGGGGTCGATGTAAAAAAAGCCCGAAAATGGGGAAAACAAAAAATAGATATTTGCTATGCCATACCGTTGGATACACTATCAAAATAATCTGTATGAAGGCATAAATCCTTCTTGTTTCATCGTTGCCCTGTTTTTGATATTGGGTTCTTGTACCACCCAGAGGTCTATTGTGGACAAACCTATCATTTTCAACGAGCAGCGAACTGCTTTAACGAAGGAATACTTAAAGCAACGCTATAATCTAAATCAGGATACACCCAAAATTCTTCCAAAAATGATTGTTCTGCACTGGACGGCCATTCCTACGTTTGAAAAATCCTTTGAAGCTTTTCTGGTCCCTACCTTGCCCAATTGGCGACCTGACATTGAAAGCGTGAGCGGACTCAACGTCTCGTCCCATTTTCTGGTAGACCGAGATGGGACTATTTATCGACTTATGCCCGAAACCACCATGGCCCGGCATGTCATAGGGCTTAACCATTGCGCCTTGGGCATTGAAAATGTGGGAGGTACAGAAGATACCCCTTTGACGCGCAAACAACGCCGTGCCAATATTTGGTTGGTGAAGTATCTAGCGTCTAAGTATGGGATTGACTATGTAATTGGACATCATGAGTATACCCGATTTGAAAACCATCCCCTGTGGTTGGAGGTTGACGAGGGGTATCGCACAACGAAAACGGACCCAGGTCCAGAGTTCATGAAAAAAGTACGGAGCGCTACGAAAAAGTTTAATTTTAAGTCCATTCCCAATCAATGATCCATGAAGTATCTCTTTTTTAGTCTTGTCTTCATTTTTTCCAATAGTTCGGTCCTCTCCCAAGAGAACCTTATCGACCGCTTATATAGTACGTACCCGGAGTATAAGGAACCGTCACTCAACAAAAGGAGAATAAAATACAAACAGATTCAACCCTTGATTCAACGGTTTGCCGATAATCCAAAATTCAAAGTACAGAAAGTCGGAAAATCCATCGAGGGTAGGGATTTGAGTTTAATCAGTATAGGTTCTGGTAAAGAGAATATCTTTTTATGGTCCCAGATGCATGGAAATGAACCTACCGCTACTTTGGCGATTTTCGACATCTTAAATTTTTTGGACGCACCCGATTTTGAAACAGAAAAAACTGAGATTTTGTCCAAGCTCAAACTTCATTTTTTACCCATGTTGAATCCAGATGGGGCGGAGGTCTACCAACGCAGGAACGCCCTGGGCATCGATATTAATAGGGATGCCCTGAGATTACAGTCGCCCGAAGGACGTACCTTAAAACGTCTCCGGGATAGTTTGGATGCGGATTTTGGATTTAATCTTCATGACCAAAGTACGTATTATAATGCTTACTTGACGGATAAGCCCGCTACCATTTCTTATTTGGCCACTGCCTACAATTACGAAAAGGATATCAATGAGACAAGGGCAAATGCCATGAAAGTCATTGTGTTTATGAATAATGTCATCCAAAAATATGCCCCTGGACAAGTGGGTCGATATAGCGATGAATTTGAACCCAGGGCCTTTGGGGATAATATTGCGAAATGGGGGACAAGTTTAATATTGATCGAGTCCGGTGGATATGCCAATGATGCGGAAAAACAGGAAATCCGCAAACTCAACTATGTTTCTATTTTGTCGGCATTGCACACCATAGCAACAGGAAGCTATAAAAATATCCCCATTGCTGATTACGGGAAGATTCCACGAAATGACCGCAAACTGTTCGACCTTAAGATTGAAAATGTGACTTATACGCTTTTGGGCAAGGATTACATTTTGGATTTGGGTATTAATAGGCGGGAAGTCGATGAACCGGAACATGAGGACTTTTATTATAAAAGTACCATAGTGGACCAAGGGGATTTATCCACTTACTATGGATATGAAACATTTGATGCGAGTGGATATCGAATTGTAGCACCGAAAATTGGTGAAAAAGCTTCTGAGGAAGAATCATGGACCATTTACCCTCCAATATTGGCGTTGCTTAAAACGGGAATAGCCTATCAGCCATTCACATTTCAAGAAAATACTGGGTACTATATTGAAAATGAAGTACCACTTCACCTTTGGAATTCTGAGAAGATTTTTCCTGAGTTTAAACTAGCACCCGGCCAAAACCCTACCTTTTTCTTGGAAAAGGAGGGAGAAATCACCCATGCCATCGTGAATGGTTTCCTTTTGGATTTAGCCCAACCCTTGGAAAACCAAAAGTTTGGAAATGCCTTGATTTACCGCTAATAGCCAAACTGAATGTTCATTTCGGAGCCATAGCGAAGTAAAAGCACAAGCATCCCAAAAAGGGTACAAACGATAGAGGCAAAGACAGAAAGCACAAAAGTTTTCAATCCTTTGTCCAAGCGTCCTGCAGCGCTGTTTTCAATTATTTCTTTAAGTACATCCATAGCCTTTTTTTAAGTTGAACCTAGTAGTTTTTTAAGGATGTAAATTGTTAGTCGTTCATATACAGAACAACTTTCGGGCCAGAAACCCTACTTGAGAAAACCAGTATAAAACGCCGAACCATAGTTTTGAAACACCCGGGAACAGTTGTACAAATCAAAATAGTTGTTTTGATTCCTTAAAAACAAGGACCTAAGATGGGTAGTTGGGCTGGTGTAAGTGCAGAGCCTGTGTTAAAATCTGCGCATGACGTTACATTGTCAGTGGGCCAACCGGAAAGGTCTTGACTAAATGCTGCTGCGGATTCAAACATTTTTCTCATACCGACAACTTTGGAAACCTCCCAATTCGAAATATCCTGGTTAAAAGTGGAAGCTCTTCTAAACATAAAGGACATACCAGTAACATTTGAAACGTCCCAATTCGAAATATCCTGGTTAAACGAGGAAGCTCCATCGAACATACTGCCTATGTAGGTAACACTTGAGACCTCCCAATTCGAAATATCCTGGTTAAACGAAGAAGCGCTTTTAAACATAGAACCCATATTAGTCACATTGGAGACGTCCCATCCTGAGATATCCCCATTAAAAAAAGATGCCCCACTGAACATTCCTAACATATTAGTTACATTTGAAACGTCCCATTTAGAAATGTCTCCATTAAAGGAAGTGGGTGTGAGGTTCGAAAAAAACATTGAACCCATATCGGTAACATTAGATACATTCCAGTCTGAGATATCTCCATTAAAGTTTAAGGCCGCAGCAAAAGTAGACCTTAGATTTGTTACATTTTTCAATATTGGGGTATCTGAAGCGGTAAAATCTTCAAGTTGCTGACAGTTGAAAAAATAACCTCCCGCATTGCCCAATTGCATATCACCCCATTGGCTAACATCAACAAACAGACTGTTGGAAACAGAATTCTGTAGAAAATTGAAACCCTTTAAAGTACCGGTTACGGTTATCGTTTTAAGACCAGCAGAACTATAGGTGTGCTGCGCATCAGGGTCATCAAAGGCGGTTACCAGACCTTCTTCACTGCCATCACCCCAATCTACCCTAAAATCGTATTCGGTAACATCTTCGCCTGTGCCTTGGTAAAGCGGTAGCTGAACCATTAACTCAGAACCACTTAGGTTCCATCTTGTGATAAAAGGAACAGCGGCTTCGTCAACATCGGTAATATTGAGCGTAAAACTTGCATTTTGCACCAAACTTCCTGAGCTGGCCCGTATTTCGCCGGTAATGACTTCTCTCCGTTCAAAGTCGAATAATGCGGCATCTGATGCTAGCAATTGCCCTGCTGAGTTTACGGTAAGCGCTCCCGCAGGGGATAATGCCAAAAGTTGGAACGTTAAAGGGTCGGTAAGGTTTTCTTGGGTTACTTCAAATTGAGCGACCACAGCGGTGACCGAAGGATTTTCAGCTACATTGGCGGTGAGGTTTTCAACGACCAACACTGGGTTTGGAGGCGGCATGGATTCTGGTTGCATCGTTCCGCCATTATCATCGCTGCTACAGGAATAAAGGATCACTAAAAGGGCCAGTACATTAATTTTTAACGTTATCGTCTTCATGGGATTTTCTTTTAAAGATTTTAAGAGAGGAACAGGATTCTTTGAAAATCTATCCAAAGTATTTGGTCCTCTGAGCGTTTATCTAAAATCCTTTATAAAAAGAACCCAAGGATAAATTGTACTCTGAATAGTTTATGGGTAACCGAAACCCTGAAAGTTTGTTTAAGCTTAACTTTTAGGGTTGCATGGTCCACTGTCCAAGGGTCTTGAATCAAAGGATTAATTCCGTTGCCTAAAATTAAAATGACGAAATGCTAAGTGAATAACACATTTGAAACAAAGCGTAGTAGAATTGTAACTTCTTAGTGAATTCCCGATATGTACTGGTTCAGAAAGTATCAGATACCCATGTTGAGTCGTCCATTCCCGTTTTTTTGAAGCGTGAGGTACGAATAAAAACAGACGGACCAATCACTTTTCCCTATATAGGTTTGAACCGGTTCAACGTATTGGATTTGATGGCTTTTTTGATTTCAGAATGAATCAAACCGCAAATAGTAATATGAACAATACGTTTCAATAACTATACTAAAGAAATTGATTATCAGTATTTAAAAATAATAATTATTCACAACCTCCAGTGAAACCGTCGGCCCTGAATTTGGTCTGTACCGCTCCTTGAAGTCCAGCATTGTTCAGTTGAATCACCAAATTGTTTTCGCCGCTACCATCACGCTTTGGTGTACAGTATTCGAACAAATAAAAGCTGTTGGCCTGTTCCGATACACGTTGGGAGATTTGATTAAAGGTAGTTTCCAATTCTTCTTTGTTCCCTGCAAAGACACTGGCCGTTTTTCCAATCTGGGCCAGAATATCCGTATCAATCTCAGCGCCCAGACCTATAGTAAAAAAAGAAATGTTGCGGTTCGCTTGCTCAACGGCCCGTAGCGCGGACTCCTCTGAAAATCGGGAAGCTTGATCCGTCCCGTCGGTAAATAGAACAATGGACGCTGCCCGTACTATGGAATCTTGGTTGTTGCTTTCCACCAAATCCTCGGCGATATCCGTAGACTTGATTACTGCACCGTATAAATCCGTAGAAGGATCATTACTGATGTTTTCTGTAATCCCGTTAATTGAAGCGGTAAGCTCTTCTGCAGATGATGTGAGTGGATTGAGCAAGTGCAACTCGTCTTCCCCGTCAAACCAATATATCGCCATTTGGAAAGATTCTGTTTCCGGCGATGGAATCACATTTTCCACAAAACTGCTAGCTGCCGACTTAAGTTCGTCCAAGCTGCTTTGTAGTACACTATTGCTCAAATCGAGTACCAGAAGGGTATTGTTGTTGAAAACCTGGGAATTTGGAGATATCCGCGCTAATGATTCAGAGGCGGAGATGGTGTTAAAACAGTCGTCGTTTCTTCCCTGCTCATATACCGTGAACTGGTCTGCGGTCAGACCCGATATCGGGTTTCCGTTCGTATCAGTAACCTTAAATAATATAGAAACCTTTCCGGGGAGTGCCGTAGTTTGGTTTTGAATGGAAAGTAAAAGCTCGTTCTCATCAAAACCTAAGCAATCATCCGGGTTTTCACCTTGGCCCAGTTCTCGCTGGTTAATATCAAAATTAACGTCGTCATCGGAGTTACCACAGGAGTGTAAGGCCAATACAACAAAAAGTGCCAGGAGCGCTATTATGTAATTTTTCATTCTCTCACAAGTTTAGTTCTAATTGCAAAACGTCAAAATGAGGCTCAAAGTGTATGCCAAATCAATTAAAAAAAAGTTAAAAAGTGCCTATTGAAGAACCCTCCACTCCGAATTGCCAAGGGAATTTGGAAAACTTTCGGCATAGATTTCATCAACCCGTTTTGGGCATCCGTAAAACCATACGGCATGTCCATCAATTTAGGGGCCTCAAAGCTACCAAAACGAAGTATACTGTAATGGTAATACAAACTTTAAATGCCTGACCTCGGAGCGCTTTAGAGGAATTTTAAAAACAAAACTACTTAAACATGAAAAAACAGAGAAAAACTACAGCGATTGTCTTGCCGTACCTTTTGGTCTTTATGGGATTATTATGGACAGACACCCTATTTGGACAATGGACGACGAATGGAAATAACATTTATTATAATTCTGGATTTGTAGGTGTTGGATTGGAGAATCCTAGCTATAACTTGGACGTTTACGACCAAGATACACCTTTGCGATCTACATTAGATTTAACTGGAGAAGATGGATTCAGGTCAGGATTTTTCGGACACGTCAAGGGTAATGCAACAGGGGAAATACGTGGAATTTATTCATTCATGCAATGTAATGTGACCGGAGCTGACATTATGGGAATCTATTTGAACAACAACTTTTCTTCATCTGACCAGACTGTATTTGGGGTTTATGCAACTGGTGAAGATGCCAATTACTTTTCAGGAAATATAGGTTTGGGCACTAAAAATCCCCAACAAGAACTGGTCATAAAATCAACACGACCGAATATCGTATTATCGGAAAATGATGGAAATTCAGCGGTACTGGAATATCACGAAGGCGCCGATCAACTCCGTTTTCAACACTATATCAACGAAGGAGCAAACTGGGTAAGCACCCTAATGGCCCTGGACCACGATAATGGCCATGTGGGTATCGGAACCGTTGATCCCTTGAGCGACCTGCATGTAGAGGGTTCCGAGATATTGTTGTCCAATAATTCCAACGCATTGAACTTTAGGACCGATATCAACGGGGACTCCTTTATCAGCAACAAAAACAATTTTATGGGAAATGGGTCTTCCACCAATAGATACTTAACCGTGAATGGACAGTCACAGTTGCGCTTTAACGTAGGTGATACCGGTAATTTTGGAACAGAAGTTATGCGGATAACAAATCAGGAAAGAGTGGGTATTGGTATAGATACCCCTGAAAGCAAATTACATGTAAAAACAAATAGGAATCGAGGTATTTTTCAGGAGATGGTATCTGAATCCAACAATAGTGTATTATTGGGCATACAGAATAATATCACTGATAATGCCAATAGCGGTGGAATTTCCGGTTATATTTCTAACGTTACATCGAGTACCACTAGTCCCGTTTTTGGAAGTTCAATACAAGTTTCAGGAGAAGGTACAGGTAACCGATATGGACAGACAATACGCATGTCCAGTAATATTACTGGCGATGGTTTTATCAGAGGATTGGAAATACTAATGGCGCAAGCAAGCTCAGACCAAGAAATGTACGGGATTTATGTATCTGGTGCAGATAAAAACTACTTTAGCGGAAACGTTGGCATAGAAACAATATTTCCAGCTTTCAATTTAGATGTCAATGGTACAGCAGGAGTAACCGGCGGTGTTTGGAGCGGTTCGGACAAACGATGGAAAAAGAACATCAAAAACCTTGAAGAGCCTCTTCAAAAACTAAAGCGGCTCAACGGCAAAAAATACGATTGGCGCAAAAAGGAATTTCCGGATAAAAACTTTGACGACACCCATCAGCTTGGTTTCCTGGCCCAAGAAGTACAGGAGGTATTTCCGGAATTGGTAAAAGAGAACAAAGAAGGATATTTGTCCATAAACTATTCAGGACTCATTCCTGTTTTAGTGGAAGCTCTGAAGGAACAGCAGGCACTGATAGAAACCTTGCAGGAAGAAGTATCAGGTCTAAAAAACAATGGACAAACTTTAAAATCCCAGGATTTTTCAAATACCGATAGTCCTATTTTTGATACCAACGGCAAGGCAGAATTGTTCCAAAATGTACCGAATCCGTTTGAAGCGAACACGGAAATCTCCTTTTACCTGCCCCAGCAAGTGCAGACGGCCGAAATTATTGTTTATGATATGCGCGGCGTGCAACTTCAAGTAATTCCTATCACAGGAAGAGGTGAAAGTAGCGTTAACATCAACGGATATTCCTTAAAACCTGGAATCTATCTTTATGCCCTTGTGGCCGATGGTACGTGGATAGACACCAAGCGTATGCTGTTAAAATAACCCTTCACTTCCAATAGAATTAGAAATGCGCCAAAACCGGCGCATTTTTTTATGTCAAGAACCAATGGGTTTCTATCGCTTCGTCTTGATTTTCCTAAGGGTTTTCATAAATACAGATTGAATTAAAGAAAAGTTAAAACGGTATCATGCTTGTTAAAAAGAAAACGAACCATTCAATTTTTGGTAACTTTCCTATCAATTCATTTGAGAACACACAATTCAAAAAACTATGCCAACGTATCAATTAAAAGTAAATGGGGTATCCAAAACAGTTGACGTCTCAGCGGATACTCCCGTTTTGTGGGTACTTCGCGACCATCTGGACCTAGTGGGAACGAAGTACGGCTGTGGGATTGGACAATGCGGGGCTTGCACCATTCATGTCGATGGTGTCGCTATGCGAAGTTGTTCGTTAACGCCCTCACAAGTAGAAGGAAGGTCGTTGACCACCATTGAAGGCCTATCTGAAAACAATGACCATCCTGTACAACAAGCTTGGAAAGAAGTGGACGTTCCGCAGTGCGGATATTGTCAAGCGGGACAAATTATGACCGCTTCCGCTTTTTTGGAACAGAATCCCGATCCATCCGAGGAAGAGGTAAAAAATGCAATGCACGGCAATATATGTAGATGTGCATCCTATACAAGGATTCGGACCGCGGTCATGACCGCTGCCCAGAATATGGATTAATCACACCATACCCACAAGTAAAACAACAAAAATGAAAGCAAATAAAACAAGCCCGTTAACCCGTAGGGCCTTTATTAAAAACTCCTCATTGGCAGGAGGCGGTATGGTCATCGGCTTCCATCTGCTGAATTCCTGTAAGCCCAAAGTTATCGCTGAGCCTTCCGTAGACCTTTCTTCATTGGATTATAATAATTTCAATGCATTTATAAAAATAGCGGACAATGGCGCTGTTACCATATTTTCACCAAATCCGGAAATAGGGCAGGGGGTAAAAACCTCAATGCCCATGATCATTGCCGAAGAACTTGATGTAGCGTGGAAAGACGTCTATGTGGAACAAGGGATTTTGGACACAGAAAATTATACAAGACAAGTGGCGGGTGGTAGTCAGTCCATTCGACAAGGTTGGGATGCGTTGCGGCAAACCGGGGCAAAAGCCAGACACATGCTGGTGAGCGCAGCCGCAGCACGTTGGGGAGTAGCACCTTCTGAGTGCACGGTCAATGAAGGGGTTATTACAAATGCTGCAGGGGAAACCTTAGGTTATGGAGAGGTTGTGAAAGAGGCCGCTTTATTGGAAGTTCCTGAAGATGTGGAATTGAAAAAGCCGAAGGATTACAAAATCATGCGTAAAAATGCAGGGAATGTGGATATTGATAAAATCACCACTGGAAAACCACTTTTCGGACTGGATTATAAAACGGAAGGGATGGTATACGCTGCAGTGCTAAGACCGCCCAGTTTTGGACATACACTGGTTTCCTTCGATGCTACAGAAGCAAAGCGCATGCCCGGTGTGATTGATGTGATTACCATAGGGGAACGAGTAAGGGACTTATTGGCCGACGACCCAAGTTTTTCAAGTAAGATTTCTTCCAGCGACAAAGTAGTGGTCATCGCTAAAACCACCTGGCAGGCTTTTAAGGCAAAAGAAGTTGTAAAAGCAATTTGGGAAGAAGAGACCCCTCTGGAAAGTACGGAAGAACACAATGAAATTCTTACCGGACTACTGGATGGAAATTCGTTCAAAACAATGCGTTCAGATGGTAATGTCAAAAAAGCTTTCGCCGAGGCAGATGACATACTGGAGCGAACTTACGAATCGCCATTTTTACCCCACAATTGCATGGAACCCATGAACTTCTTTGCCCATGTTACCAACGAAAAAGTACATCTTGCTGGACCCATACAAACCCCAGCATGGAAAGCAGGGTTGGTCGCAAAAATGTTGGGTAGGGATGAAAAAGACATTCATTTGGAGATGACGCGAATGGGAGGAGGCTTCGGAAGAAGACTTTATGGAGATTTCGTAATTGAGGCAGCCGAAGTTTCTGATAAGATAAAAAGTCCTGTCAAAGTGGTATACACAAGAGAAGATGATATGGAAGATGGCATTTATCGAATGGCTATCAAATATAGGATCAAGGCAGGCATAAAAAATGGTCAAGTAACCGCATATCACTTAAAGGAAGCTGCGGTCAACGACAATATGTACGGGCTCATTCCCAATTTCTTCCCTGCGGGTGCCATCGAGAATTATCAAGTGGATGTGGCCAACTACAAGAGCAATATCACAACGGGCGCATGGCGGGCGCCCTACACCAATTTTTTGGCCTTTGCAGAACAAAGTTTTTTTGATGAGCTGGCCGAAATGATGGAGGTGGACAAGATTCAACTGCGACTGGATTTACTGGACAAGGTAAAACCTGAAGAAGACGAGCGCATTCAATATTCGCCGGAACGAATGAAAAAAGTGATCGCCAAGGCTGTTGAGAAGTCCGGTTGGGGCAATCAACCGGACCACATTTACCAAGGCTTCGTCAATTACTATTGCCACAATACCCACGTAGCAGAAGTTGCTGATGTTGAAATTGAAAATGGTGGGCCCGTGGTAAAAAAGATTACCTGTGTGGTGGACTGTGGTATTGTAGTGAATCCTTTGGGCGCTCTAAATCAGATAGAAGGTGGTGTAATTGATGGTGTTGGACATTCGATGTACGGGGAATTGGACTTCGCCAATGGCAGACCCACTGCCAATAATTTTGACAAATATCGATTGATACGGATGAAAGAAGCGCCAATTGTAGAAACTTACTTGATGGAAAATGATCACTCCCCAACCGGTTTGGGAGAACCTACTTTGCCACCTGCAGGAGGAGCTGTTGCCAACGCTTTTAAGGCGGCAACAGGTAACAGGCTTTACCAGCAACCCTTTGCAAAAAGACCAGAATTATTAAAAGTTTTAGAGAAAGAGATTATAGGCTGATAGTATGACCATACTTTTATTTGGAGTTACAAAGGACATCGTGGGGAGTTCCTCACTATCCGTTCCTACATCCTCGGTTACGGGGAAAAAAATACCTAGAACGGTAAGTGAACTAAAGCAATTTTTGGGAGATACCTATCCCGAATTGAATACGTTATCTTCCTTGGCCGTTGCGGTGAACAACGCCTATGCCCAAGATGACCAACCCATTAATTCGTATGACGAAATTGCTTTGATTCCACCGGTAAGTGGTGGTTAATAGTAGGATTTTATATCTTTCAACGGATTTTGGACGATGGCATTAATAGATAATCACGGAAGGAAAATCAATTACCTGCGTTTAGCGGTTACGGACCGATGTAATCTACGGTGCAACTATTGTATGCCTTCAGAGGGAATCAATTTCGTAAAAAACGATAGCTTGTTGACCATTTCAGAATTGGAAAAAGTAAGCAAGACCTTGGTCCAACTCGGTATTGACAAAATACGAATAACCGGAGGGGAGCCATTTGTGCGGAAGGATTTGATGGTGTTGCTTCGCAGCCTTTCGAAAATGGAAAAGCTCAACGACATATCGATAACCACCAATGCAACGGTAATTGGACCTTACATAGATGAGCTTCACCAGTTGGGCATCCGTAATATAAATGTGAGCCTCGATTCAATAAACCGGGAAACCTTTGAACGGATCACCAGAAGGAAACAGTTTGATACCGTCCACAACAACCTGATCCGCTTGATAACCGAAGGATTCAATGTGCGAATCAACTTTATTGTTCTGGAAGGACAGAACGAACAGGATATACTCCCTATTTTGGAAGTGATGAAGCACTATAAGGTTTCCGTACGTTTTTTGGAGGAAATGCCGTTTAATGGGGGTTCAAAGAGCTTCTCTACCATTAAATGGAATTACAAAGCCATTTTGGAACATATTGCGAGGCGCTACGATTTTGAAAAAATGGTCTCACCACCTACGTCCACTTCCATTAACTACAAAATAAAAGGTCATAAAAGCACTTTTGGTATCATCCCTTCTTTCAGTAGAACTTTTTGCGGCACTTGCAATAGACTGCGTATTACGGCAACGGGGGACGTAATTACTTGTCTCTACGGTAAGCCCAAGACCAATGTCAGGGATATGGTAAGAAGAACAGAGGATAATCAAGAAATGATATCTGAAATCCTAAACGCAATTGGGTCTCGGGCAAAAACGGGCTTTCAGGCGCAAAATGAACATACCAAGACGATTTTTGATAATTCCATGACCTCTATTGGAGGTTAGGAAGAATAGACTTCGACAAATGAACGAGAAAGAACCCAAATTGTATGGCTTGGTCCTTGGCGGTGGCAAAAGTACCCGGATGGGCACCGATAAAAGATTACTTAAATATTATGGAGTTTCGCAACAGCAGCATGCCTACAATTTGCTATCAAAAGTTTGTGAAAATACTTTTTTGAGCGTTCGGGAGGAACAGATTTCTTCCAGTGAACGTGGGTTGAACGTTATTGTTGATGAAAACAAGTGTGGCGGACCTTTCAACGGAATTCTGAGCGCACATAATGCATATCCTGACGTAGCCTGGTTGGTCCTTGCTTGTGATTTACCCCTTTTGGACCGGGAAACACTGACTATTTTGGTCACGGCCAGAAATCCTGGAAAAGCTGCGACATCCATGGCTACCAGGAAGACCAATTTACCTGAACCCCTTATCACAATATGGGAACCCCAAGGTTTGAAGAAGGCCAAAAAAGATTTGGAATGTTCCAAAAATTCTTGCCCTAGAAAATTCCTATTGAATTCACAGATTGATTTGGCGTATCCCAAAAACGATGAAGTGCTTTTCAACGCAAACTCCAAAACGGATTTTGAGTACATCCAGACAAAGTTAAATTCAGCAGTCCATGGATAGATACATTCGACAGACCGCACTCCCAGATTTTGGTACGGATGGACAAGATAGATTGACCGCCGCTAAAGTCTTGGTGGTCGGTCTGGGCGGACTTGGCCTTCCTGCCCTTCAATATCTGAATGCCATGGGGGTGGGTACGATAGGGATAATGGATATGGATACGGTGGAATATCACAATTTACAACGTCAAATACTGTATGCTGAAGAAGATGTTGGCAAGTCTAAACTTGAAGTTGCCCTTAGGAAACTACAATCGCAGAATTCCGAAACGGAAGTAGTGCCGCACGCTACTTTTTTGTCCAAAGAAAATGCCTTGGATGTAATTCAAAATTATGATGTTGTTGTGGATGCTTCCGATAATTTTCCAACACGATATCTAATTAATGATACCTGTGTTATTTTAAACAAACCCTTCGTCTACGGTGCACTCCACGGATTTGAAGGACATGTGAGCGTTTTTAACTATGGGGAAGGACCCACTTATCGATGTCTGTATCCCAATGAACCTAAGGCTGACGAGGTTCCCGATTGCAATGAGAATGGGGTTTTGGGTGTAATTCCTGGCATCATTGGAAATCTTCAGGCCCTGGAAACGATTAAGGTATTGACAGGAGTAGGGGAGGTTCTTGCAGGACGATTATTGGTTTTTGATGGGCTTCAACCGACGTTCCGTACCATTAAGTTTCAGGCAAACCTTAAAAATAAGAGTCGGGACGCTTTGAAAGAACACTATGGAATTCTGCATTGCGCTGGTGTAGCTACACTATCGGTAGAAGTATTTTCCGAAAAACGTATGACCACAGACTATGCACTTTTGGATGTCAGGACCGCTGGAGAATTCAGCAAGCATAGATTAGCAGAAGCTATCCATGTTCCCATGGATAAATTGGATTTACCCGAACATTTGAAGAACACCTCAAAACCGATTTATGTGATATGTCAATCTGGAAGGCGGAGTGAACAAGCGATTGCCCGACTTCAAGAGACGTATCCAGAGTTGAATTTTTACAACGTTTTAGGGGGCATGAACCAGTTATCGCTCCATACACATTAAAAGTCCTTCTAAAACAATAGTACAAGGTAGCAGTATGATTTCATTTGAGACCGCTTTACAAAAGGTTCTGGAACAGGTACAGAATTACGGGACTGAAAAGATACACCTTTCAAAATCCGAAAATCGTGTTTTAGGAGAGTCTGTTTATGCAGATAGAGATTTCCCCCCTTTCGACCGCGCCACCAAGGATGGAATCGCCATTAACTCCAAAACCTTGGAGCGAGGTGAGCGCTTCTTCGAAACTGAGAATATCGCTCAGGCGGGTGCGCCACAATTGGAATTAAAAAATAGTTGGAAGTGCATTGAAATCATGACGGGTGCCCTGGTGCCCAAACAAACGGACACCGTCATTATGTATGAACACTTACATCGGAAGAACAACGGTTTTGAACTCGTACAAGAAGCAACGAAAGGTCAAAACATACATTATCAAGGAAGCGATGTAACCGCAGGAACCGAATTGTTACGACCAAATTTGAGACAAACGGCAGCAGAAGTCGGAGCCATGGCTTCTGTTGGGAAAAAAGAGGTTATGGTAAAATCCGTACCAAGAATAGCCGTAATTGCAACGGGTGATGAATTGGTGGATGTGGACAAAAAACCGTTGCCTTTCCAAATACGAAAAACGAACAGTCACTCTTTGCAGAGCCTGCTCAAAAAGCAAGGAATCGCTTCAAACTGCTATCATCTAAAGGATGATAAAAAGGCCTTGGGGTCTTCGTTAAAGGAATACCTTCAAAAATACGATGTGCTGCTTTTAAGTGGGGGCGTATCCAAGGGCAAATATGATTTTCTGCCAGAAACTCTGACCGCTCTGGGTGTTGAACAATTATTCCATAAAGTTGCTCAACGTCCTGGAAAACCTTTCTGGTTCGGGATTCACAAAACGGAAAGAACCGTCGTTTTCGCTTTTCCCGGAAACCCCGTTTCTACCTTTGTAAACTTCCATGTCTATTTTGAGCCCTGGCTTGACCAAACCTTGGGAGTAAATACCTCTAGGTTCAGCGTTATTCTGGAAGAAGCTATTCAGAATACAACACCCCTTACCCTTTTTAAGGGAGTAAAACTAAGTTTAAAAAGCGGTAGCCTGTATGCCCGACCGATAAGCACTACGGGTTCAGGAGATGTCATTGGACTTACCAAGATAGATGGATTTATTCAACTGGCTCCAAAAGCTACTTTTGAACAAGGACGGGAAATGCCGTTTATCCCAACACGAACACTTTTATAGGATGATGACCCACGAACTAAAAGCTATTTTCACCAAATATCAAGAAGTGTCAGCAATAGGATTAAAGTCCGTTTTGGCGACTGTGGTAGCCTTGGAGGGTTCCTCATATCGCCGCCCCGGTGTCCGGATGTTGCTGATAGAAAACGGGGAGATGGTTGGTGCCGTAAGCGGAGGATGCGTAGAAAAAGAAATAGCTAGACAAGCTGAATCGGTTTTTAAAACCGGCCTGGCCAAGGTCATGGAGTACGACGGACGTTATCGCTTGGGCTGTGAGGGTATTCTCCATATCCTGTTGGAATCCTTTTCCCCGGACAACCACTTTCTGGAAGTATTTTGGGATGTCATTACGAATCGTGAAACCTTTTCCATTCTATCCGTCTTTGATAAGACAAATTCCGAAAATAAGGGTTTTGGGTCTACTTTTCGTTTTGAAAAAAAAGAAATCCCCTTGAACACGGAACAAGAATATTGTGGCGGGCACTCTTTTGAACAAACGCTTTTTCCTTGTTTCCGATTAATCATAATCGGTGCGGAGCACGATGCCGTTTTACTGTGCCAATATGCCAGTTTGATGGGCTGGGAGGTAACCGTGGTGGCCAATCCAAAGGAGGAAAAGACTTCAGAGGCATTCCCGGGGATACATGCTTGGCTGCCAAAAGAACCGGAAACCCTAACCTTCCCCATGGATAAGCAAACAGCAGTTATCGTAATGACGCACAGTTTCGCCAAAGACCTGGGTTATCTTCTCGCTTTAAAAGATTCAAATCCAGCCTATCTAGGTCTTTTGGGGCCGATGCAAAGAAGAGAAAAATTGTTTGATGCTCTTTTAGAACGATATCCCGAAATTTCAGAAGATTTTTTGGATTCTGTTCATGGACCGGCGGGGCTGGATATTGGGGCCGAAACCCCCCAGGAAATATCAATTTCCATAGTATCCGAGATTTTGACCGTTATCCGACAAAAGAACCCCGTGTTGTTGAAGGAAAAATTAGGTAAAATTCATAACTAACGGATGTCGAGTTCCCTTTGTGCCCTGGTTCTCGCTGCAGGGGCTTCCAAAAGAATGCCCGGAAAAATCAAACAGCTGTTGCCATGGGGGCATACGACTCTCATGGGAAATGCCATAGAAGCGGTAGTATCTGTAGTGGATAGGGTACATGTTGTTTTAGGGGCCCATGCAGAAATCCTGGCGTCTCATTTACCGGGAAGTGTTCGTGCAAGTATCAATCCAAAATGGGAGGAAGGTATGGGAACTTCCTTAGCTTTTGGAATAAGTCAAATCCTGGAAACTGAGAAAAATCCGGATGGCCTCTTGATAGTACTTTCGGACCAACCCTTTATGGACACTTCTTATTTTAAATCGCTAAAAAAAATATACGATGAACGTAAAGCGATTAAAATCGTAGCGACCCAATACGATACTGGAAGATTTGGCGTGCCTGCCATTTTTGATGCTTCCTTTTTTCCAGAGCTAAAAAAGTTGAATAAGGACTTTGGGGCAAAAAGAATCATTCGAAGCAACCTGAAAGCGACACATTTCCTGGAGCCTGGAGGAAAAGAAATAGATATTGATACCTTCGATATGTATCAACAGCTATACAATAAAACGAAGTAATCGTTAAACCTGATCTGTATTTAAAAATCGCATAAAAAGCGTTTTCTAAGCAAAAACGATTCTTTTTTAGAATTAGTCTTCGGTAAATTGGCCTTGAACCCGCTCCAAAATACTCATCCAGTGCATTTTTAAGATGAGATTGGCCGTAGGCAAATTGTCCTCTACTATCGCATCAAGTATTGCCTTGTTTTGGGTCCCCATTTGCCGGTCTACATTCTCATTTTCCGGTAACATTTGTTCGTAGAAAAAAAGACGGGCTTTTATATCATTCAGAATTTGGATCAATATGGGGTTGTTGCAATCCTGAATTAAATGTTCGTGAAAACTGGAACTGGTGTGCAGTGAGTGGAAATTATCGTTAAAAAACACTTGTAACGCTTCAATGCTTTTAGAAGTGAACTCTGTATTTTCCAAAGCCATCACCTCCAACTGCGCAAGGGTTTCATACAAATGACGGGCTTCTTTAGCTCGTAATGGCTGTATCACAAAACCCCGATTTGGGATAGCTTTTACAATTCGTGCATGCTCCAGTTGACTTAATGCTTCCCGGACCGGGGTGACACTTGTACCGATTTCCCGTGCCACGGCAGCTAGATTTATGGTCTTGCCAATCTGTAATTTCCCTGCTTTTAGTTGCTTTAAAAGATAGCATTTTACCTTATCCCTAAGTATTTGAGGTTGAACCATATCTGGAAGATACAAATCCTTGTCAAATCTAGAATACCGCTTTTTATAGATTACCCGTATATTTAATCCGATTCAAAAACCAACGCTATGAAAAATTGGCAAGCACTTATCTTTCTCTTGTTTTTGTTCCTATCCTGCAAAAAGGAACCTTCCGTCGTACCAGGACTCACACTTTATGAATCTCAATTGTTCAAAGACGTTCAGCTGCAGGCCATTTTCAAGGATTCCAAAACATTCGTTGATTTAGTTCCTACACAAAGTATTCATACCCTTGAAATCCAATATCTCAACGAGAAAGATAAAATTGGCTTTGATTTGACCGAGTTCGTTTTGGAAAATTTTGAAGACCGTTCCATGAAAGCATTGGAAATCAAGACCGATACGACCAAAAGTATGTATGAGCATATTCAGACCATGTGGGATAAATTGACACGAGGTCCCGATAGTGTGGTCCCTTTCTCAACAAGAATTGCCCTACCGTATAAATATGTAGTACCAGGTGGAAGATTTCAAGAAATTTACTATTGGGACAGCTATTTTACATTAGAAGGTCTGTTGGTCGCGGAAAAAGGACAATTGGCCAAGGCCATGGTTGACAACTTCAGTTTTCTTATTGATTCCGTTGGATTTATACCCAACGGAACACGGGATTATTACCGAACCCGAAGTCAACCCCCCTTTTATGCGCTGATGGTAGATGCGTTGGCACGAAAAGACAGTACACTCTTGACGACCTATCTTCCACAGCTGAAAAAGGAATATGATTTTTGGATGGCTACCTCAGGTTCACAGGACGAAAGCTCAGCAAATCGACATGTTGTTCAACTTGAAGGAGCTGTTCTTAACCGATATTGGGATGAAGGATATACACCAAGGCCTGAAGCCTATAAAGAAGATTTACATTTAGCCAGTGACTTGTCCGAAGCAGAAAAACCTGCACTGCTGAATAATCTTCGGGCGGCTGCGGCCTCCGGTTGGGATTTTAGTTCCAGATGGTTTGGGACCCAAGGAGCTTTCAACAGCACGGAGACCACAAATATCTTAGCGGTGGATTTGAACTGTCTATTGTACTTTATGGAAAAAACCATTGGCAAGGCACTTCGCCAAAATGGGAATGTCAACGAAGCAGACCTATTCCAAGAAAAGGCCAAAGCCCGTAAAAAGGCTATTTCGCAGTTCTTTTGGAATGAAGCCAATAGCTATTTCCAGGATTATAATTTTGTTACTTCAACAGCTACCCCAGAACTCACTATGGCCGGTGCGTTTCCTTTGTATTTTGGTTTGGCGACTAAAGAACAGGCAGAAAAAACGAAAAACGTCTTAATGCGGCAATTCCTGAAGCCAGGCGGACTGGTTACCTCTTTGGAACATTCGGGACAACAATGGGATGCGCCCAATGGATGGGCACCCTTGCAGTGGATAGCGGTCAAAGGGTTGCTCAACTACGGCTATGTAAAAGAAGCAAAGGAAATTATGAAACGTTGGTTGGCCTTGAACGAAAAAGTCTATAAAAACACGGGTAAAATGATGGAAAAATACAATGTGGAGGATTTGACCTTGCTCTCAGGAGGTGGGGAGTATGAAACCCAGGACGGTTTTGGTTGGACCAATGGGGTAGCTTTGGGATTTAAGCAGATGTTGGAGGAAATGAAATAAAACATAATTCCGAAAAACACCTATCTGGCTTTTGTTTACCAAATAATGTTATAATCATATTTTAAATAATTTCTTCAACTTATTTCACATTTCATTTACATTTTTCTGCTTTCGTTTTAACTATATTAGATTAGACTAATTCAACCAAAACTAACACTCATGAATTTTATTTCTAAGATTTTTTATCTCTCCCTTTTTCTATGTTTGGTTTCAATTTTTTCTTTTGGCCAAAAGGCGGATTCAACCACCTTTAACGGATTGAAATTTAGAAGTTTGGGACCTTCCCTGACCTCTGGTCGCATCGCGGATATTGCCATACACCCGGAAAATGAAAGTATTTGGTACGTCGCCGTAGGTTCAGGAGGCGTTTGGAAAACCGTCAACGCGGGTACTACATGGACACCGATTTTCGACACCCAAAGTGTTTATTCCATTGGGTGTGTAACGATAGACCCGAATAATCCAAGTACAATTTGGGTAGGTACCGGGGAAAATGTTGGGGGACGTCATGTAGGCTTTGGAGATGGGGTCTATGTAAGTCATGACGAGGGCAAAACCTGGAAAAACATGGGTTTAAAAGAGTCCGAGCATCTTTCCAAAATAGTAGTGCACCCAAAGAATTCACAGATTATTTGGGTCGCTTCCCAGGGTCCACTTTGGAATAAAGGTGGACAGCGGGGACTGTACAAGTCTGTCGACGGAGGTGCGACCTGGAAAAAAACCTTGGGAGATTCCGATTGGACGGGGGTAACCGATTTGGCAATGGATTTTACCAATCCGGATGTGCTTTACGCCGCAAGCTGGGACCGTCATAGAACGGTAGCTGCCTACCTAGGTGGAGGTCCAGGCTCAGGGATTCATAAAAGTAGCGATGGCGGAGAGACCTGGACGGAACTCACCAATGGTATTCCAAAATCAAACTTGGGAAAAATCGGCCTTGCCATTTCACCTTTTGACAACAATATCATTTACGCTGCCATCGAATTAGATCGTAAAACAGGTGGTGTTTTTATTTCCAAAAACAAAGGTTCATCTTGGACCAAACAATCCGATGCGGTCTCTGGAGGAACCGGACCTCATTATTATCAGGAATTGTACGCTTCCCCACATCAAAACGGAAGACTTTACCTAATGAACAATTATGTATTGGTCTCGGATGACCATGGGAAGCACTTTGAACGCATGAACGAGAAGAAAAAGCATGTGGACAGCCATGCAATGGCTTTCAAAAAGACTGACCCTGTTTATGTTTTGTTTGGTTCGTATGGGGGGCTTTTTGAATCCTTTGATCTAACGTATACCTGGCGATATTTCAATATCCTACCGTTAACGCAATATTATAAAGTTGCTGTTGACGACGCTAAACCATTTTACAACATATATGGGGGTACACAAGATAACGGTTCCCATGGCGGACCTTCGCAAACCACAAGGAGCGAAGGTATATTGAACCAGGACTGGTGGAAAACCTTGGGTGCGGATGGACATCAGTCGGCAACAGAGCCCGGTAATCCGGATATTACGTACGGTGAATTTCAACAGGGTTGGCTCTGGAGAATTGATCAAACCACCGGTGAAACAGTCTTTATTCAACCGCAGCCCAAGGCGGGAGAACCCCATGAGCGCTTCAACTGGGATGCTCCCATTTTGGTAAGCCCACATAATCCCGAAAGACTTTATTTTGCCTCATATCGGGTATGGAAATCTGAAAATAGGGGAGATGACTGGACCGCCATAAGTACCGATTTGACCCGTAACGAAGAACGGTTGGCGTTACCGATAATGGGAAAAGTACAAAGTTGGGACAATCCTTGGGATGTCGGCGCTATGTCCAACTACAATACCATTACCTCCTTGGCTGAATCCCCTGTTCAAGAAGGTCTGATCTACGCAGGCACAGATGATGGAATTCTTCAGATTACCGAAGACGGTGGTAATTCTTGGCGCAAAGTAATGTTGGGCGCTATCAAGGGAGTTCCGCAAAGAGCTTTTGTCAACGATGTGAGAGCCGACCTTAAGGATGCCAACAGTGTGTATTTGGTTTTGGACAATCATAAAGAAGGTGACTATAAACCGTATTTGTTGAAAAGTTCGGACAAAGGAAAAACATGGCGGTTCATGAATGGCAATCTTCCCAAAAAATTGCTCACTTGGCGGATTGTCCAAGATCATGTGAAACCAAAGCTTCTCTTCGCTGCGACCGAGTTTGGAATCTACATGACCAATGATGGAGGAACCAACTGGACCCAACTAAAAGGCAATCTCCCAACCATTTCTTTCCGAGACATCACTATTCAACGCGATGAGGATGATTTAGTCGCGGCCTCTTTTGGGCGCGGTTTCTATGTTCTTGACGATATTTCCGCTTTGCGTGATTTCGATACTGCCAATATGGAAACAACCACCCTGTTCAACGTAAGACCCGCGCACTGGTATATTCAGAGAAGCGGTGTGAGCAGCCAGGGAAACACACAATATACTGCTGAAAACCCGCCTTTTGGGGCTGTATTTACGTATTATCTTCCCGAAAAACTTAAAAGCCTAAAAGAGGTACGAAAAGCAAATGAAAAGGATTTGAATACGCAAAACGCAAATATTGATTTCCCGGGCTGGGACGCATTGGACGAAGAGACCCAACAGGAGACGCCATCTGTTTTTCTAGTTGTAAAAGACAATGATGGCAACGTGGTAAATACGGTGGAGGGAACCAATGAAAAAGGGGTCAATCGTGTTGCTTGGAATCTCACCTACGCAAAACGAACTGGGGTTTCCCTAAAAAAGTCCAAAGGCGATGATAATTTCTTCGGCTCTCCTTTTATGGCGACCCCAGGGACCTATTCCGTGGAGCTGTACCTGCAGTTGGAGGGTGTGGTCACCAAATTATCCGAGACGCAGGAGTTTGAGGTTAAACGCCTCATGGAAGGTGCCCTGCCAGCTAAACCTATAGAAGAAATAGATGCTTTTAGAGAGGTCTACCAAGAATTCCAACAAGATTTGATGGCCACAAATACGGTATTGGAAGAAAACCTCGCCAAGGTAAATGCAATGCAAAGGTCGCTATACGAAGCAAAACGACCTTCGGATGAACTCAAAACAAGACTACATAGTGCCAAAGTCTTATTATTGGATTTCAAACGAACTATGAAAGGAAGTGCGGCTAAAAACGAAGTTGGTGAGCGCGATGCCCCTTCACCCGGGGATGGTTCGTTTATTGGATATGTGGCCTTGCGCAATACCTATGGGCCCACTGGAAATCAAAAGGAGGCATTACAAAGGGCCAACAACCAATTGCAAGGGGTAAAAAAGGAGTTGAACGTTCTTGTGAACTCCACCATACCTGAGTTGGAATCTAAGCTTAAAATAGCGGGCGCTCCATGGATTGAAGGTCAAGGCCTTATTCAAAATTGATGCTGCGAATAAAAGGGTCTTGGTGGTTTTTACTGGCGCTTGGTGTTTCTACAATGCTTCCAGCCCAATATACAAGCAGCGATTGGGACGATAGGGACAAATGGATGAAAACGGACTCACTATTGGATTTGGTGAAGGTGGGTCCGGGCCAAATTGTCGCGGATATTGGATGTCATGAGGGGTATCTTAGTATGCACCTCGCCCAAAATGTCAAAGAACAGGGCAGGGTATATGCTATTGATATCCGAGACGACCGGCTCGCCAAACTCCGCGAAAATGCCAGCAAAAGAAAACTAAAGAATATTATTACGATTCTCGGAGAACCGGATGACCCCAAACTTCCGGATGGAGCCCTGGATTGTGTTTTTCTTATTGATACCTATCACGAAATTTCGGCATATAAGAAAGTGCTCAATCACATACGAAAAGCCCTTAAACCTGGGGGTCGGTTGTTGATTTTGGAAAAGCTGAAGGATAGCATCAAAGGAAAATCCAGGGAAGTACAGGTTTCAGCCCATTCCTTGTCCATGTTTTACGCAGAGAACGAACTTCGGCAAGCAGGGTTCAAGATACTGACCAAGATTGGCAACCATGGTTTCTGGAAGAACGAACCTGACAAAATCATGTGGGTAGTACTTGCTCAGAAATTGGTACAATAAAATTTTGTTACTCCGGTATTCGCAACGCATACACAAAACTTTGGATACCTGGTAAATCCTCACCAACTTCATCTATAAGGCGACCCTCTGAAATTCTTAACACCGATAGAATATCGTCTCCAGAAAAGGTAACCTCGTTTTCATCAGAAAACCAATTGCCCGTTCCAGAAACCGTACCGTTACACGTTGCGGAAAACAAATCTCCGGTTATTGCGGTGACATTGATAACAGATTGTTCAAAGGTCCATATAAGGTTACCATCAATGAGAAGACTACCTGTAATGCATTCCATTTCGTTCATTAAATTGGTGGAAGCGGTACCGTCCATATCTAAATCTTGTGGGGGATTGACATTTACCTCTACCAAATCCCATAGGCCAATTATTTCAAAATTAGGGGGGTCAATGGTTTCAACACCGTCATCAAGACTGCATGATTGAAACAAAAGCATAAAAAGTATGCTCAAGAAAAAGGATTTTTCTTTTAAAGAAATCATAGCGCATTTTTTGATTAATCATGGGTAAAATAATATTTTAATCAAAAAGGTAAAAAAGAATGTTGTGTAGTTGGGAAACATTAACATTTTAACAAGTTTACGTACCTTTAAGATCATGTTAAATTATGGGAATGGAACACAACGGTATCGGCAAAAAAACAGCACTCGTGCTTCTTTTGTATTTTTCAGCCTATATGCTACAGGCCCAAGATGATTTTCTCATTGGTGACGCTTTACCTGACGCACCAGAACTCGCTGAACGCGGCAGTTACGGAGTGGGGGTACAGACCTTAGAATTAATCCATAAAGAACAAAAGGATATTCTGAACATCGTTGATGGAAAAGCACCTACGTATGATAGGCCTTTGACAGTGGAAGTATGGTATCCCGCATCCGTTTCCGAGAATCTACAGGAAATAGAGGAATATACCCAGGTATTGGGAAGAAACGGTACCGAGGGAAGACCGGTAATACCTTTCCGCTTTAGAGGAAGGGCGTTACGCGATGCACAGATACTGAAGGAAAAGGGTAAATTTCCCCTCATTATTCTTTCACATGGATACGTTGGCTCACGATTTTTATTCACCTATTTGGCAGAGAATCTTGCTTCTAAAGGTTATGTGGTCGTATCCATTGACCATACGGATTCTACATACAAGGATGCAGCAAATTTCACCAGCACTTTGGTGAACAGGTCTTTGGACCAATTGTTCGTGTTAAACGAATTAGATAGACTTTCTCAGCCACATAGCAACAGTTTTTTGTCCAATTTAGTGGATGTTTCAAACACTGGGCTCATAGGCTATTCCATGGGAGGTTACGGAGGACTTAATACCTGTGGTGCAGGATATAGCCCCGAAGCGGTACCTTTTTATAAATCAATGACCGGTGGAAACACGGCCTTGGATGAGAGGACCATGTCCAGTGATGCCTACAAAATGGGCATTGATCCCAGAATTAAGGCTTTTGTCGCCATGGCTCCCTGGGGCATGGCCAATGGAGTATGGAACGCGGAAGGATTGGCCGGATTAAAAATCCCCACCTTTTTTATCGCAGGTAGTGAAGATGATATTTCAGGATATGAAGATGGAATCAAAGCAATCTACGAAGGCACTATAAACAGCGACAGGTATTTGCTGACCTATATCAATGCTCGACACAATGTAGCCCCAAATCCACCTACCGTCGATACTATGAAAAAAGGGCTGGATATTGATGAATACTTGCGCTATGCGGATTCAGTATGGGATATGCGTCGTATTAATAATATAAATCAGCATTTTGTGACCGCCTTTATGGGAATTCATCTCAAAAGGGAGGACTATTCAGAATATTTAAATCTAAAACCCGATGCCACAACGGGAAACTGGAAAGGTTTTAAACCTAGAACATCGATTGGAATGGAATTGCTCCATGAAAAGGCGGCAAACTGAAACTCAATGGTATGAAGCGTAGGGATTTCGTATTGGGTACCGGGGCATTGGCCCTAACGGCGAGTGCTTATGGAAATATTTTGGGCGCTAACGATAGAGTGGGCATTGCTTTGGTAGGTGCAGGAAGAAGAGGGAGATGGATTTTGAAAACACTTTTGGCCACAAATAGAATTGAAGCTATAATGCTATGTGATGTATGGGAGGAACAGCTCAAACAAACCCGGGAATATACCGAGCTGAACAAAGTGCCAACTACATTTGAATTGGATGACGTGCTATCCGATCCTAGCGTGGAAGCCGTTGTTCTGGCCACGCCGGACCATCTTCATAAAGACTATGCTATTCGTATTCTAAAAGCCGGAAAACATCTTTTACTGGAAAAACCGGTCACCCTCCACTATCATGAAGGAATTCCCTTGAAAAAAGCGGTCGCGGAAAGTGGATTGATATGCCAAACGGGTACACAGCAACGCAGCAGTGCCATGTTCAAAAAAGTAAAAGAGGAATTTTTTGGTGGTTCCATGGTACTCGGAGATATTGTCTTTGCCCGTGCTGTTTGGAGTAACTTTGCATGGCAACGTAGGGCGATAAAGCAACGACCGATGCCTAAAAATTTTAAGTGGGATACTTTTTTGGGCAACTCCCCTGAAGTAGACTATCATTGGGCAAGGTTTGATGGTTGGAGGCATTACAAAGAATACGGGACTGGAATTCTTTCCGATTTGTTGACCCATTGGGGAGATGTAGCACAGTGGATGATGGACGATGCCGACCCATTGAACGCCATTACCACAGGCGGTATTTACCATTTAAAAGATGGAAGAACCAATCCGGATACCGTTAATACGATCATTCAGTATAAAGGTGGCTGGAACTTTACATTTGAATGTAGTGTTCTGCCAATTAAAAATGAGCATGATTCGGTATTGTTCCATGGAACAAAAGGGAAATTGGAATTGTTTCGCGCAGGATATGTCTTTACCCCGCATGACGGCAAACAAATTGTCTTTGACAATAAAGAAAGCCTCGATAGCGCACATGTACATAATTTCTTAGATGGAGTGGTATTGGGAAAAAAAGTATCAGCGCCCATTGAAATTGGCCTTCAGGCAGTAAAACCTTCACATCTCGCAGCAGCTTCCTATTGGAGCGGTAAAAGGATGAAGTTCAACGAAGAAGAAACTTCAATTATTGAAGGATAACCACAGGACCGCTGTTTGTAGGTCAACAATTCGCCATGATAATGCCTTTCTTATCTTTGTGGAGATACCCATAAAAGATTCTGTAACCTCCCAGAACTCTAATCGAAATTAGGATGATAGACGAAATACTAAGACAACAGAATAGCTTTTTTAGCTCGCAGCGAACAAAAGCTATCGGTTATCGCTTGGTGTATTTGAAAAAATTCCAAAAGGCGCTACTAAAACATGAGAAGGCCATTTGCAAAGCAATCTACGAAGACTTCAAGAAGCCTAAATTTGAAAGTATGGTCACTGAGACCCAGATGGTCCTTTCAGAACTAAAATACATCATCAACCATCTTGAAGTATGGAGCAAACCCATTCGGGTAAAAGGAAATTTGGCAAATTTTCCTTCTTTCAACTGGATGTATCATGAACCCTATGGAAAAGTGCTCATCATCGCTCCTTGGAACTACCCGTTCCTACTCACCGTTTCTCCACTGATAGGGGCTCTCGCAGCAGGGAATACTGTGGTGCTCAAGCCTTCTGAATTGAGTCCAAATACCTCCAAGGCGATATTGCATTTGGTGACAGAAGTCTTTCCTGAAGAGTATGTCGCGGTTTGTGAGGGTGGGGTGGAGGTATCCCAAACACTCTTGGAACAGAAATGGGAGTATATTTTTTTCACAGGAAGCACCCATATTGGCAAGTTGGTTTATCAGCGTGCCGCTGCGCAGTTAACCCCGGTTACCCTGGAGCTAGGAGGAAAAAATCCGTGTATAGTCGATGAATCAGCGGCCATTGATTTAGCGGCAAAACGGATTACTTGGGGCAAGTTCATGAATGCCGGACAAACCTGTATTGCACCAGATTACATTTTGGTCCATAAAACGGTAAAATCAAAATTGGTCCAAGCATTACAGAAACATATCAGAAACTTTTATGGAGAAGATATGGAAGCATCCAAGGATTTTGCTCGAATAGCTACCCAAAAACACTACGACTCTTTGCGCAAAAAGCTTATGGGACAAGAGGTGCTTTTTGGGGGAGAAAACAATGACAAAACCCGCTTTCTTTCCCCAACATTGGTCAACGAACCCGGTTTGGAAAGTCCTTTGATGCAAGATGAAATTTTTGGCCCCATCCTTCCTATTTTGTCTTATGATTCCGAGTCGACCCTTGAAAAGATAATTACACGCTATGAAAAACCCCTGTCGCTCTATATTTTCTCAACTCGGAAAAACTTTCAGAAAAAGATGGTGCAAAAATTTGGTTTTGGAGGTGGCGCCATCAATGATGTTGTTGTACATATTGCCAATAAAAACCTACCCTTCGGTGGAGTAGGCAATTCAGGAATTGGTGCCTATCACGGGAAGCATTCCTTTGAGTTGTTCTCCCACAAGAAGGCCATTCTTAAAAGACAGAACTGGATGGATGTTCCGTTTCGTTATGCACCCTACAAGCTTCCCATCAAGTGGGCAAGATACTTTAGACATCTTTTTTGATTTAAATCGGTCCTCGAAAGTAGAAAATTGAGGGAAAAATAAATTCTGTTGCTTTGGTTATCTTTACTTCTGTCTAAAAATCAATAACTATGAAACAATTAATCGCATTCCTACTTTTTACCGGACTGGTTTTCGTAGCATCTTGCAAACCGAAGGCTGAATCCACCAAAACCTCTGAAGAAATTCCTGAAGAACTTCCAATAAAAGTAAAAGGGGAGGAGGTCACCTATGCCACCGATTCTACCAATCTAAAAGGATATATTGCTTTTAACGAGAATTTCAAGGAAAAACAGCCAGGAATCGTGATTGTCCACGAGTGGTGGGGACACAATGATTATGTCAGGGAAAGAGCGAATATGTTGGCAGAACTCGGATATACCGCAATAGCGGTTGACATGTATGGGGATGGAAAGCAGGCAGACCATCCCGATGATGCCGGAAAATTTGCCATGGGCGTGCTGACCAATCTCCCAGAAGCGACAGCCCGATTCAATGCAGCTCTGGATTTGCTCAAAGCCCATGAATCTGTAGATAATGAAAAAATTGCGGCTATCGGATATTGCTTTGGAGGCAGCGTTGCACTAACGATGGCCAATGCAGGTATTGATCTAGACGCGGTAGCTGCTTTTCATAGCGGCGTGCAATTACCAATTATGCCCAATAGCGATTTAAAAGCTAAGGTATTGGTTTGCAACGGCGCTGATGACCCCTTCGTAAGTGCTGAGTCCGTTGAGGCATACAAGGCGGCGATGGATTCTATTGGTGCGACCTATGAATATATTGCATATCCCGGAGTTAAACACAGTTTTACTAGCAAAGAAGCGGATGCCAATGGGGAAAAATTCCAACTGCCTTTGGCATATAACGCAGACGCGGACGCTAAATCATGGGCCAGTCTACTACAACTTTTTGAAGAAACGTTTTAGGTTTCACTTTAATCGATTGGTGTAAAAGAATTCAGGGCGATTAATTATAATCGCCCTTTTTGTTGAAATACTTCGAGATTGCCTTTAAACGATATACCCATCTTAAAACTCCAGAAATTCAAAGAAGCATTAATCCCTCGCTTATTGAATTAATTCAATGCGTTAAATCTTTTTTATTTGTATATTAAAAGCTTGTGCGCAATAGTTTGGTAACCAAAACTATTCTTTTTGGGATGAATTGTATTTTTACCGCTAAAGCATAAAGGACACCTATAAAACCAACCTATGAAGAAACCGACCGTTTTGGTTATGTTGTTGTTTTCGGTATTTGGTTTTTGCCAAGAAAAAAACACCTACAACATAGGCATACTTGCTGATTTTCAATCTTTAAAATCGGTGCCAATTTTAGAACAGCTTCAATCTGAGATTACAAGCGTAGTGGGAGAGGATGCAGTGATCAACTTTCCAATGAACCTTCGTTTGATCAACAATTATGACATACAGCAGGCCACCGACAACTACAAAGAGTTATTGAACAATGAAACCGATATTATTCTTGCTTTTGGTCCGGTGACAAACACCATACTTGAAAAGCAAAGCGAATATCCCAAACCGGTTATCTTATTTGGAGCGGTAAATAGCGATTTCAGCGATTTGGATTTGAGCAAACAGACCTCTGGAATCTACAATTTTACCTATTTGATAGATTCCCAGTCATTTCTCGAGGATTTTAAAAAATTTAAGGAGCTCACCGAATTTGATACCTTGGGCATAGCAGTAGATGCACCCTTTTTGGACTTTCTTCCTTTACGGCGGACCTTTGATAAAGAGTTCGCCCTATTAAATGCGCAATACAAATTGATTCCCTTTACAAGTATCGATGATATCACCTCCAATTTGGATGGGATTGATGCCATTTATATGGCAGGTGGTTTCTTTTTATCTGACAGTGAAATCTCCAAATTGTCCCAGAACTTTATTGAAAAGGGATTACCTTCTTTTTCAGCAAATGGATCGGATGATGTCAGTTTAGGAATCATGGCCACCAATCAATCCGAAGAAAACCTAGACCAGTTTTTTAGACGTATAGCCCTTACTGTGGAGGCCTACGTAAATGGGTC
>NZ_CAKZYF010000117.1 GCF_937884665.1 uncultured Allomuricauda sp.
GTGAGCATTTTGGATGGCGTTATGGTATTGTCCTCTTCCAATTTATCTTCTATGGTTACCTCTTCATTATCGGGGACCACAGTGTATACCTTCTTCCCGTCATAAAGTTGTTTGGAACCGAAAACATCAACAAGGTATTTGTTTCCCTTAAGTGTAGCATTGCCACGAGTCTCACTTTTTGTGTTGGCTTCTACGTTTTCCAAGGAATACTTAAAATCTACATAGATATTTTCATAGGCCATTACTTTATTGTAGACTTCATCCAATAAGGCTTTAGCTTTGGGAGAGTTTTGTGAAAATCCCAAAAACCCAAGAGTGCACAGTGCGATGGACAATAGTATCTTTTTTTGCATGATTTGCTTTTATTTCGTTTCGTTTTCCAATAGTTGTTCCAAGGAATAGATATCAGGTACCAACACCTGTCGCGCTTTACTTCCTTCAAAAGGACCTACGATACCTGCTGCTTCCAACTGATCAATAATTCTTCCGGCCCGATTATATCCCAATTTCAGTTTTCTTTGTATCAAGGAGGCCGAACCCTGCTGGGCCGTGACAATTACTTCTGCCGCCTCACGGAACATGGCATCTCTATCCGCAATGTCATAATCAATCCCCGTGCCAGAATCCTCACCTACATATTCAGGCAGTAAATGTGCGTCCGGATATGCGCGTTGGGACCCAATATACTCCGTAATTTTCGCTACTTCGGGGGTATCCACAAAGGCACATTGCAAACGCGTCACATCATTTCCTTGTGTAAATAGCATGTCTCCCCTTCCAATAAGTTGGTCCGCCCCCTGGGTATCTAAAATGGTCCGGGAATCAATCTTAGAGGTTACCCGAAACGCCAACCGCGCGGGAAAATTCGCTTTTATGATTCCCGTTATCACATTTACAGAGGGACGTTGTGTGGCAATGATCAAATGGATTCCAATGGCCCTCGCCAGTTGCGCCAATCTTGCAATAGGCGTTTCCACCTCTTTGCCAGCGGTCATTATCAAATCAGCAAATTCGTCGATGACTAAAACAATATACGGTAAAAATTTATGCCCTTCATTTGGATTGAGTTTCCGCGACTTGAATTTTGTGTTGTACTCTTTTATATTGCGAACCATGGCCAGCTTCAGCAGCTCATAACGGTTGTCCATTTCAATACACAGGGAGTTCAAGGTGTTGATGACCTTTGTGGTATCCGTAATAATGGCTTCTTCAGAATCGGGAAGTTTCGCCAAAAAGTGTCGTTCGATTTTATTGTATAGCGTTAGTTCCACTTTTTTGGGGTCTACCAAGATGAACTTTACCTCCGCGGGGTGTCTTTTGTACAATAAGGAGGTAATTACCGCATTGAGCCCAACGGATTTTCCCTGTCCCGTGGCACCCGCCATGAGCAAGTGGGGCATTTTCGCTAAGTCCACCACGAAGGTTTCATTGCTGATTGTCTTGCCGAAAGCAATGGGCAACTGCATTTCAGCCTTTTGGAATTTACTGGAGGCAATTACAGATCGCATGGAGACAATGGTGGCATTCTTGTTGGGGACTTCTATTCCGATGGTCCCCTTGCCCGGAATGGGAGCAATGATTCGAATTCCCAAGGCCGCCAAAGAAAGCGCAATGTCGTCCTCTAGGTTTTTTATTTTGGAAATTCGAATGCCCGCCTCAGGTACGATTTCATAAAGGGTCACAGTAGGACCTATAGTGGCCTTTATCTGCGCAATACCAATTTTATAATTTTTGAGTGTGCCAACAATCCGATTTTTATTTTCTTCCAGTTCTTCCTGGTTGATGGTAATTCCGCCTGACACACCGTGGGGGTCCAACAAATCCAAGGGTGGAAATTTATAGTTCCCCAGTTCAAGTTTTGGGTCAAACTCACCGAAGTCCTTTACCAGCTTTTCCGATTTGCTGACCTTCTCTTCTTTCTCTTGGACAACTTCCTCAACTTTTAAACCAATATCGGCTGTTTCCTCTTCTGGCAGGTTTACATCCAGGCCAGCTTCTTTCACCAAAGGTGGAATATCTTTTTTGTGGGTATAAGTATCCACTTTGGGCTGACTTGTGTCATCCATGCTCAGTTCAATACTGTTTTCCTCTACCGAAACCGTCGCTACGGCCGGTGTTTGTTTTTTCACATTTGATTTAAAACTGTCCCGTTGAGCCCGAAAGAAATTGGCAAAACCTTCGGGAGTGAAGTTAAAAAGGCGGACCAAAATGACCATCAGAACAAAAACAAGAATCAAAAACACCCCTATTTTACCAACGTAATCTTGTAGAAAGTCGTTCATCTCATAACCGATGGACCCTCCGAGCAAGGGCTGTTCTGTAGCGAAAAAACCTAGGGTAATGGAAATCCAGATAACTCCCAGAAGGCCCCATATCCATTTGGATATAAGACTCTTATTGCCTAATCCCAGAAAGAGATAAAGTCCGGTAATTGCCAAAAGAAGCGGAAAGGCAAAAGACGCCAACCCAAAGCCCTTGTACATAAAAAAGTGACTTACGGCAGCCCCGAATTTGTTGAGGAGGTTACTGGCTTCGGCATTTCTATTCTGGAACTCACTTAGAAGACTTTGGTCTTCTTGCCGTGTGAAATAGTAGGACTTAAAAGAAGACAGCAGGGCGGTGCTAAGCACTATCAATAGGCTTCCCAGAATAATCTTGTTTTGTTTGGAAAGCCGGTAGGATACCTTTTTTTTAGTGGTGCTCGCTTTTGATTTTGTTCTCTTCTTGGCCATTAAATGGATTAAATCAGGCTTCTAATTTACAAATTTACGTTTCCCGTATTGTTTTGGATGGGGTTCAGATGAGTTTGGGAATATAGATTATGGCTCCCACAACGCTGGCAATAATCGATACTATCATAACGGCTCCAGCTGAAATATCTTTTATGGCTCCAATTTTATTATCATGTTCCGGTTGAATGTAATCGGCTTATTTCTCTATGGCTGTGTTGGCTCCTTCAATTCCCATAACCAAACCTATTGCCATCAACTGAATGGTCCACTCGGTAGGGGAGATATCAAAATAAAATCCGGCGGCAGTGACGATTAGAGCAATCACAAACTGAATTTTAATACTGGCCTCTGTACGAAGAAGTGCCACCATCCCTTTGATGGCAAATCCAACACTCCTGGCCCGATTGATAAAAAAAGATTCCTTAGGCATTCATTAAGGCATCCAGTGCAGCTTTATAATTAGGTTCGTCCGCAGTTTCAGAGACTTGCTCTGTGTAGGCTACAGTACCTGCTCCATCTAGCACAACAATAGCGCGGGAAAGTAAGGTCTGGAAGGCACTATCCGTAAATTCAACACCGTAATCCTTTCCAAAAGCACCTGTTTTGTAATCGGAAAGCATTTCCACGTTTTCAATACCTTCGGCGCCGCAAAACCTCGCTTGGGCGAAAGGAAGGTCTTTGGAGATGCACAATACCTTGGTATTTTCCAGATCGGCAGCTTCTTCATTGAATTGGCGTACGGATTTTGCACAAGTACCGGTGTCAACACTTGGAAAAATATTAAGGACCAGCTTTGCGCCAGCATAGTCGGAAAGGGATACTTCCGCCATATCGGATTTGGTCAATGTGAAATTGGGTGCTTTTTCTCCACTATTGGGAAGTTCACCTATAGTATTCGCTGGGTTTCCACCTAATGTAATTGAAGCCATGACATGTAATTTAAATTTCGGGTGAAGGTAAAAATATTAGTGTTTTACCGCTACATTCTCACTATTATTTTAATAACAAAATGCGTTTTCATGTTAGCGGGCAAATGAAGTGGAAAGTTGTTTTATTTTAATCTGAAAAGCGGCAAAGAGTAAAGTCATAAAGGGACTCAGCCAATTAAAGATGGCATAAAAGAAATAGTCCCCCACACTTACTCCCAAAACCCCACTGTGATAGGCGCCACAGGTATTCCAGGGGACTAAAACTGAGGTTACGGTTCCGGAGTCTTCCAAAGTACGGCTCAAGTTTTCAGGGGCGAGTCCTCTTTCCCGGTAGGCATTTGAAAACATTTTTCCCGGAACCACCAAAGCTAAATATTGGTCTGAAGCAGTAACATTTAGCGCGAGACAACTTCCGACGGTACTTGCAAAAAGGCCAAAGGTGGTCCTGGCCATACTCAATAGTGACTTGGTGATACGTTGTAGCGCGCCAATACCATCCATGATACCCCCAAATACCATGGCACAGACAATAAGCCAGATAGTACCGAGCATTCCGGACATGCCTCCTGAAGAAAACAAATCATTCAAGGCGGGGTCTTCAGTCTCAATAGCGGTATCTATGGTTATGGCATTTAGAATGCCTTTATACCCTGTTTCAAAATTTAAGGAGGAACCGCCACCGATGCTGGAAACAATTTCAGGTTGGAAGATAAGGGCAAACACCCCACCTAAAAGTGTACCTATCAAAAGGGCCAAAAGAGGAGGTGCTTTTTTAACAATCAGTAAAATCACAACGACAGGTACGATAAAAAGCCAACCGCTAACGTTAAAAGCAGCCCCAATGTTTTTCAAAATAGCATCCGTGTCCGCTACCCCGGATGTGGTTATGGTAAAACCTAGAATAATGAACACCACCAGCGTGATGGAAGCCGTTGGAATTGTGGTCCATGCCATATATCGGATATGGGAAAACAAATCTCCGCCCGCCATCGCTGGAGCCAGATTGGTGGTATCGCTCAAAGGGGACATTTTATCCCCGAAATAAGCACCAGACAACACCGCACCGGCCGTCATGCCCAGGGAAATCCCCAACGCTTCCCCGATACCTATCAAAGCGATACCGACGGTTGCAGCGGTGGTCCAGCTACTTCCCGTAGCTATGGAAATAATGGCGCAAATAATGACACAAGCAGCAAGAAAAATGGTCGGATTCAAGATTTGAAGTCCATAATAAATCATAGCAGGTATAATTCCGCTGACCAGCCACGTTCCAGATAGGGCACCCACCATCAACAAAATGAGCAAAGCCCCAGTGGTCGACCTCACATTTTCCGCGACCTCAGACAACATTTGTTTATAGGAGACCTTATTGAAAAAACCGACTATCGCTGCGACCGCGCCCCCTAACAGAAGTATAAATTGGTTGGAGCCACTAAGGGCGTCATCACCAAAAACATAGACATTGTAAGCCAACATGGCGACAAGGGCAAACACTGGGATCAAGGCCTCCCAAATATTCAATTCCCTATTTTCAATCACTTTTTCGTTTTGTCTATACTTGGCTTTTTCCTTTTTTTCCGACATCGTCCTGTGTTTGGTTTGTGGTAATATTACGATTTTGCAACTGCTTCTCCAAAAGCGGTCCACCCTTCGCCAGCTATTAAAAAGCGTTAAAAAACCCCCAAGGTGAAGTTAAACCTAAAATTCAATCATTTGTAAATCATTATTTTCAGGGACAATCAATCCAAAACGAACAAGATGAACGCTCGGATTCGAGTTTTACTGACGGTGACATCCACCTTGGTGGGAATTCTCTCTTTGATCCTTTATACAACCATTTCCACCGAAATTCTTTTTGATAAGGTAAGTTATTGTACATCCTCAGTGGGAACACTTTGGTTGAGTGCCATGGCTGTACTTCTTTCTTCGGTCGTTTCTGGATTTTTGGCTTCTTTAATTGTGATTCGGGATAATGTTTTACCCCATGTTTTCATTTCACTTTTTATAGTTGGAAAAATGAGTTTTGTAGCGCATTGTGGTGCTTGGAATGGTCCTTTTTGGTTTGAGACCGCGCAGCATCTTTCTCTTTTGGTCGGTGTATGGATAGGTTCATACGGCGCTTCCAGGTTCCCATTGGCACCGATGTAAATAGGGAGAGTTTATCAAAAACATTCGTATTTTTACCACAACATTATAAATTGAATTTCAAAATCTTTAGAGCATTGTTTTATGAGTCAATATGATGTGGCCGTGATCGGTTCCGGTCCTGGTGGTTATGTTGCGGCAATACGTTGTGCGCAGTTGGGAATGAAGACCGCAATAATAGAAAAGTACACTACTTTGGGAGGTACTTGCCTTAATGTAGGGTGTATTCCTTCCAAAGCCCTTTTGGATTCTTCGCACCATTATGAGGATGCCATAAAGCATTTTGAAGAGCATGGCATCGATATCCCTGGGGAGGTTAAAGTAAACCTCAAACAAATGATCGCCAGAAAGGACGCCGTTGTTGATCAAACCACCAAAGGGGTCCAATTTCTTATGGACAAAAACAAAATTGATGTTTATGAGGGAGCGGGAAGTTTCAAAGATGCCACTCACGTAACCGTCAATAAAAACGATGGGACCCAAGAAACCATTGAGGCAAAGAATATCATAATAGCTACGGGGTCGAAGCCTGCAAACCTGCCATTTATATCAATTGATAAGGAACGTATCATCACTTCAACCGAAGCCTTAAAACTTAAAGAAATCCCCAAACACATGGTCATCATCGGAGGCGGGGTGATCGGTCTGGAACTTGGACAAGTTTATAAAAGATTGGGTTCAGAAGTCAGTGTTGTGGAATATATGGATCGCATCATCCCAGGAATGGACGGGGCTTTGTCCAAGGAACTGATGAAGGTGATGAAAAAACAAAAAATAAAGTTCTATCTCTCCCACAAAGTGAAATCAGTTGAGCGTCAGGGCGAGGAAATCGTTGTAAAGGCTGATGACAAAAAGGGACAGGAAGTAGAATTCAAAGGCGATTATTGCCTGGTCTCCGTCGGTCGTCGTCCCTACACGGATGGACTTCAGGCAGAAGCTGCCGGAGTACAGTTGGATGAACGCGGTAGGGTAGTGGTCAATGCACATTTACAGACCAATGTTTCCAACATATATGCCATTGGTGATGTTATACGCGGTGCAATGTTGGCCCACAAGGCAGAAGAAGAAGGAACCTTAGTTGCGGAGATATTGGCAGGTCAAAAACCACATATCGATTACAATTTGATTCCCGGGGTGGTATATACTTGGCCCGAAGTAGCGGCTGTGGGAAAAACAGAAGAAGAACTTAAAGAGGCCGGGGTTGACTATAAAGCGGGACAATTTCCTATGCGGGCACTGGGCCGTTCCCGCGCAAGTATGGATACCGACGGTTTTGTGAAAATTTTGGCCGATAAAACCACCGATGAGGTGCTGGGGGTGCACATGATCGGGGCCCGTTGTGCTGATTTGATAACGGAAGCGGTCACGGCAATGGAATTTAGGGCTTCAGCCGAAGACATGGCCCGTATGAGCCACGCGCATCCTACCTACGCCGAAGCGGTGAAAGAAGCGGCCCTGGCCGCTACGGAAGATAGGCCCATTCACATTTAAATCACTGAAAGTACACGATTAATAGGTAGATTAATGGCCTTTTTAAGGATTACCCTTTTGTTGGTGACCCCCCAAACGGTCGTTTCCACTTGTTTTATTCCTTGATTGTCCTTAAAAAGAATACGTACTTTTTGACGTTCTAGATTGCCCAAGCGCATTGCTTTAAAAAGATGGGTGCATCGTTGTTTTCTATCTTCCTTTTCGTTCAGCACATCTTCCTTGGGAAATTGAAGTGAGGGAACGATTTCTTTGCGGATTGAAGTAATTTTGGTGTTCATTATGAGTAGAATTTTTTGAATGTTCAGTGCTTTTTGGTTCATTGGATCAATACAACCTCTGGAAATGCAGCTTTGTAACCGAACCAGAATGCATTGAAGGATTGAAATCGTTCCAAGGATTTCCCCTCTGGCCCCTTCAGGATGTTTTCCCCAAGGGTCCACACCTTGCCTTCCGAGTCTTTTGCGGTACTGTACCCATCATATTTCGCGAATTCAATTTCTTTGGTTTTAAATACACGATGTGCTCCTGAGGTATCGGTAAAAACGGTAAAAGGCGTGCTTCCTATTTTATTTTGATAAATCGGTCTCTTTCTTAGAAAATCACTGCTTATTGCCATATTTTCATTCGTATCTTCCGGTAAGCGAATAGCCAAAATCTCATCTTTGTTTTTTAAACGGCCATCAATTTTTGGTACAGTGAACATGAGATCATCTGTGGCAAAATAATCCTTGTAGGCCACGCCTTCCCGATAATCCCTTCGATGTCCGGTATCTAATGACAACACCTTGGTGTCCGGATGTCTTTTTTTCCATTCGCCCCAGGTCGTGGTTACCACGCTGAGGTATTCTAATTGAATCCCTTTTCCTACCAAAGGGCCTATTACAGGTTCCCCTTCAAGCGTGCTCCATAGCGACTGCGTTTTTTTATCGTACATCAGTTTATTGGAACGGTATAGGAAACCGCTCGTCCCCAATTGATGATTTGTTCCATTATGTTCGGTTTTGTACAGAATAACTGTACCACAAAGTGTACAATACACCCCGGCTACTGGAAGGCCGCCAACTTCATCCACAAACATTTCGTGCCACGCCAAAATTTGTTTAGGATAAGCCCTGGCGTCGCCGTTCACCTCAATACCAAAAATGACCGCACTATCCTTTATATAAGTAGCTTCCAAAGGCCTTATCATCTTTGGGTTGCGCATGGGGGTGATCCCATCCTGTAAAACACCACCCCAACGCACTTCGTCCAAACGGATTGTGGATTGGTGCCCCCGATTTAAAAAGTACTTGCCAAACTTTGGATCAATCAGCCTGTGGAGTTTTGCTTTGTACTCAAAGTATTCGCTGGGATAGGAAGCTTCTTTGTTCCATATCCATTGAAACCATTGGTCATGATCCAAACCAAAGTCCTTTCCTGTTTGGTCTTCCAGTACTTTCAGCAGCTTACTGGAATGTTTGTTGGAACGCGAATAATAAATCGCCTCCAAAAGCATTATCTCGTAACCTTCTTCCCAATTCTCCTTGATACGTTTTAGAGACCGTGCTGTTAGGGAAGGGTCATTTTCTTGGAGAAGATTCAAGAAATACTGTGTGGCATCCTCTAAGGCCGTGCTGGGGCTTTCGTTTTCATGGACGTTATCCGTAATGAGAATCGATGAAACGGCAAAAAAAAGAATTGTAGTCAGCGAAGAAGCTTTTCCCCAAGTAAACATAGTTGACAATGTATTTTTAGTACTATGTCGACATAGAAATCCTTATTTATTCGGTTTAACGAATTTTTGTGAAAATGAGATCAGGAATTCAGTTTTTGGCCAATCTCAAAACCCGAATGAGAAAAAGGCGAACTTTCATTGAAACCTCTTTCAAAATGGGTACTGTGGTTTTGTAGAGTTCAATACCCTGCGCTTTACCTTTGAGAAACACGTGCTGAACCTGTACTTTTAGTTCTGGTTCATGCTCTTTGTACTTTAAGGACAGAAAGGTGCAAATAAACATGAAAGCGATTGCCCCGGGTATTATTACTCCAGGAATGAGGGAATGGTCAAAAAAACGATACAAACCTACTCCAGTGAAACTCCCATAAAGAATAACGAAGTGGATTACGTAGATGGTGAGGGTACTGGCCCCAATTTTTAAAATGGTACTATTGGTCATGAGTTTCCTCAAAAGCATAAATACCGCAAAAACCAAAAAAACATCTCCCAATCGGATGAACAGATAGTTGTTTTGTTCAATCATTTGGAACAAATTGATCGCCGTAGTATTGTACAACCAAATGAATCCCTTGGACGAATAAAAAACCAGGGAAGTTCCCAAGGTTAATGCCATTGCAATAGCAGTTGGGTACAAAAATTTGGAATCTTTATATTTTGTGAAGAGTATGGATAAAAATCCGCCCATAGTGGCATAGCCCAACCAAGGTACTATGGTGAAAACAGAACCATTCACCTTAGTGAAGTAATTGGCAATTGCGGTGGGTAAAAATGAAAAGGACCACTGTTTGTATATCGGTTCAAAAAGAAAGAGTAACAAGGTCACCCCGAGCATAATTGCGGGAAATACAAACTTGGATTTATTTGTACTGAATACGTAAATACCGATTATTGCTAAAATGGAAAGCCCAATACAGTGAAGGACATCCACTACATAAAAAGAATCATAAATCTGTCCGCTTAATAATCCAAAAAGGTTCATACGTAACAGATATCCAATCAGCAAAAGCTGAAATCCACGACGAACTCCCTTTTTCACCCGTGGGTTCTCCATTCCCGGTTGAGGCATACGGATAAGCAAATAAGTGAAGATAAAACCGGAAACAGTAAAAAAGACAGGTGCCGTGATTCCCCTAAAATAAAGCCAAGTGGAAAAAATCGGATTGCCATTATCCCTAAAAATGGGGTCCAATAGGCCATCGACGAAGTGTCCCTGGAGCATCATAAGGATGGCCCAAGCCCGCATAGCGTCAATAAAAAACAATCTGTTCGTGTTGGTCTTCATCTAAAAATATAACCTATATACTTGCTTTACAATAGGTTTGGATGTTTAGCAGGGCAAAATTAGATAAAAAACATCCAAATATTCCCGCTTTACGGTATTTTAGCGAAACAATCAAAGATTTATTGTAATGGCTGCAATTTTAGCATTTGCTGGTAGCAATTCCTCAACTTCCATTAATCATGAGTTGATCAAATACACGGTCTCCTTACTTGAAAACCATCAAGTGCAAACGTTGGATATGTCACGTTATCCATTTCCAATGTATACCGCAGATGATGAAAAACTAAAAGGATTTTCCAATTCGTTGGTAGAATTCAAGAACTATATCCAATATTCACAAGGTCTTATACTTTCTGTGAACGAGCACAATGGAAATCTTTCCGCCTATTTTAAAAATCTTTTAGATTGGTTGTCCCGCTTGGAACGAGGGTTTCTAAAAGACACATCTGTTTTTCTTATGTCCGCCTCCCCTGGTAAACGGGGTGGCATTGGTTCACTTGGGATTACCAAGGAAATACTTCCCCGTTTTGGTGCAGAAATTGTATCCAGTTTTTCCCTACCTTCATTTTATGAGGCTTTCAAAGAAGGAAGTATTGTGGACGAGGGATTACGTGATCAGCACAACAAGGCGCTCCAAGACTTTTTGGAAAAACTAAGCGATTAAGGTTGTCAAGAGCAATACGTTCATTTGTCCCGAGCGATATTTCCAGGTTTAAAAATGCGGTTTTGGAATGGTCCAGGCAGTATTCTTCAGTAGTATGGCTGGATAGTAATGGTCATTCGGACAAATATAGTTCAGCCGATGCGTTAATGGCTGTAAACAGACAGACCGACATGTCTGAAAATTCTTATAATACCATCGATGAAGTACAAGATTTTATCGATAAAAAGAAGGATTGGCTTTTTGGTTTCATTTCTTATGATTTTAAGAACACATTAGAGAAGCTGGAATCGAAGAACCCAGATACTATTGGATTCCCCGAGCTACACTTTTCTTGTCCAGAAAAAATAATCCGTTTCAATCAACAAATGGTTGAATTCCATTATTTAATTCCCTTTGAAAATGAGATAGAGAAAGACTTTACCATCATTCAGAATTTGATGCCCCGCCAAAGTAAACCTTCGAAAGGTATACGCATACAAATGCGGATGTACAAAGAGGCCTACTTTAAAAAAGTAAATCAAATATTGGATCACATCCGTCTAGGGAATATTTACGAAGTTAACTTTTGTCAAGAATTCTATTCAAACCATAGCACAATTGACCCTTGGTCCACCTACAAACATCTGAATGCTATTTCCCAGCCTCCCTTCGCCAGTTTTGTAAAATATGGTGATGCGTATTTGATGGGTGCATCACCCGAGCGTTATCTAAAAAAAATAGGTGGACAAGTAATCTCGCAGCCCATAAAGGGTACTTCTAGGCGAGACGGTATCCCGGTAAAGGACGAACTCTTAAAAACACAACTGGCCAATGACACGAAAGAAAGGTCGGAAAATATCATGATAACGGACTTGGTAAGAAATGACCTTTCCCGAAGTGCATCGAGGGGTAGTGTCGCTGTAACGGAACTCTGCAAAGTGTATACCTTTAAACAGGTGCATCAGATGATATCGACGGTGACCTCGGAAGTTTCTCCATCCATAGAACCAACCCAACTCATAAAGGATACCTTTCCGATGGGCAGTATGACCGGTGCCCCAAAAATTTCCGCGATGAACATTATTGAAGAAATGGAAACAAGCAAAAGAGGTTTGTACAGTGGAACGGTAGGCTATTTTGAACCTAATGGCAACTTTGACTTCAATGTCGTGATACGAAGCATTCTGTATAATGCAGCTAGGAAATATGTTTCCTATTCTGTAGGCAGCGCCATTACCGCCAGGTCTATTCCAGAGAAGGAATATGAGGAATGTTTACTGAAGGCCAAGGCAATGCGGAGCGTTTTGGAAGCGAAAAACAGTTAATACGTATTTTTGGGGTGTGCTCACGGATTTTAAAACACATATTGACGCTGCCTTTCCCTTTTTAAAAGAAAAAAAATTGGTTGTGGCCTGTAGTGGGGGTATGGATAGTACGGTCTTGGCACATTTATGCGCAAAATCCAAGGTAGATATGGTTTTGGCTCATTGCAATTTTAAGCTGAGGGGTAACGAGAGCGATGCCGATGCCATTTTTGTTCAGCAACTTGCCGAAAAATTACAAGTGGAATGCTTTACGATTACCTTCAATACCTTGGAAGAAGCCAAAAAACAAAGAGGCTCTGTCCAAATGATCGCACGGAAATTACGATATAACTGGTTTGAGGTGATTTTAAAAGAGCATAAGCATGACTTCATACTCACCGCCCACCATGCCGATGATGCTCTCGAGACCATGTTGATCAATTTATCCCGGGGCACTGGAATTGATGGTCTTGTCGGTATCCCAGAAATCAATGGAAAGGTGGTGCGCCCTCTCCTTCCTTTTTCCCGACAGCAAATCAAGAACTATGCACAACATGAAAAACTATCTTGGCGAGAGGACAGCAGTAATTCCGACACAAAATATATTCGAAACAAAATCCGCAAGGAAATTGTTCCCAAAATGAAGGAACTTCATCCAACTTTTTTGGAAAATACCTTGCGAACCCAACAAAATCTTTTCAATTCTAAACTACTGTTGGCGCAATCGATTCGCGAGAAGAAGGAACAAATTTTCCACGACACAGGAAAATACATTCAAATTGGCATCAGTGATTTGCGAAAGCTTGAGCCTTTGCACGCTCATTTGTATGCTCTCTTTCAGACGTATGGTTTTTCGGAATCGGACGAAATAGAAAAACTCATGTGTGCCATCAGCGGTAAAGAACTTCATTCAAGAACCCATCGATTGCTCAAGGACCGGGAAAACCTTTTGCTTCAAGAAAAACAGGTTCCCAGAGCTTCGGTCTTTGTATTGGACGATAAAGCAATGAAAATTGAAGCTCCCGTCGGATTGCTCTTTGAGTCCACGGAAAAACTAGAGGAAACTTCCAAAAATGTGGTCCATATAGATAAGGAAAAGTTAAACTATCCGTTAACGTTAAGAAAATGGAGAAAGGGCGACTATTTTTATCCAGCAGGAATGCATGGTAAGAAAAAGTTGTCCAAATTTTTCAAAGATGAGAAGATGGATGTTTTTTCCAAGGAACGGCAATGGCTGCTTTGTTCTACAGATGAAATTGTTTGGGTCATCGGCAAACGATTGGATGAACGCTTTAAAGTAGAACCAACGACGACCCAAATTTTAAAGGTTACATTTTCACTATGAGAATATTAAAGATACTATTGGTTTTTTTTGCGGTCATTTCCTTAGGGTATGGGCAGTCGGATGAAAATCCGGCCACATGGACCTACAAAGTGAAAAAGCTATCAGAATTGGAATATGAATTGGTGTTCAAGGGAAAAATCCAAGAAGGATGGCACGTGTATTCCCAATATACCGCAGAGGGCGGTTCCCTTCCCAGTGAGTTCACTTTTGAAAGGGCAGGGGAGGATTATGAATTGTTGGGAAAGACCACAGAAAGTAAAACCATAACGGAATACAGCGATATTTTTGAAGTTGAAGAAACCTTTTTCAAAAAGGAAGCCATTTTTACCCAAAGAATAAGATTACTTAGAGCCGATGTGAATCAAATCATGGTGAATCTGTTCTATCAGATATGTCAGGAAGTTTGCATACCCATGGATGAACTTTTCCAGATTTCTTTAGATGGAAGTGCATTCATAATGGCCAACAAAACATTGGACCAGGCCAGCATTGAGGCAAGTACCGCCCTAAAGTTGGATTTGAAGAACAAAGAACTACTGGACCAAAATGGTCTGGGAGGTCCAAACATAAGGTCCAATCTGTGGATGATTTTTGGTTTAGGCTTTTTGGGCGGGCTTATTGCCCTGTTAACACCATGTGTTTTTCCAATGATCCCACTTACTGTGTCCTTTTTTACAAAACAGTCCCATCAGAAAGCTAAGGGCATTGCGAATGCAGCGCTTTATGGTTTTTTTATCGTTCTGATTTACTTTTTATTGAGCCTTCCATTCCATCTTTTTGATTCTGTGGACTCTCAGATATTGAATACCATAGCGACCAATGTTTGGCTCAATGTCTTCTTTTTCATCATATTCGTCTTTTTTGCATTTTCCTTTTTCGGCTATTATGAATTGACCTTACCAAGCTCTTGGGCCAATAAAATGGATCAGGCATCACAAAAAGTAGGTGGCGGTTTGGGTATCTTTTTTATGGCTTTGACCTTGGCCATTGTATCGTTCTCGTGCACGGGTCCAATCTTGGGAGGGCTTTTGGGAAGCACAACGCTGGCAGAAGGGGATGTAGCTACTAACTTATCAGCAGGAATGGTAGGCTTTGGTCTGGCTTTGGCCTTACCTTTTGCATTGTTTGCACTTTTCCCTACATGGCTGAATTCTTTGCCCAAGTCCGGGGGATGGATGACCACCGTTAAAGTGGTTTTGGGGTTTCTGGAATTGGCACTCGCGTTTAAATTTTTGTCCAATGCCGATTTGGTAGGTCACTGGGGAATTTTAAAACGAGAGGTGTTTTTGGGAATTTGGATTCTTTTGTTCCTACTTCTCAGCTTATACCTTTTTGGAGTCTTCCGCTTTCCGCATGACGGGCCCGGACAAAAGCTTTCCCCTATGCGCAGGTCTTTCGCTCTAATGTCCGTAGTTTTTACTTTGTATTTGGTGTTGGGGCTCACCGGAGTGATGAACTTAAAACTACTCAGTGGTTTCCCGCCCCCAGATTTTTACAGTCTTCAAAAAACGGAAACAGATTGCCCTTTGGGATTGGATTGTTTTAAGGATTTTGATAAAGGTGTAGCCTTTGCCAAAGCTGAAAATAAGCCCATCCTTCTTGATTTTACCGGTTGGGCCTGTGTGAATTGTCGAAAAATGGAAGAGAACGTTTGGAGCCAGACTGCGATTTATGAGATGATAAAGGAAGAATACGTCCTCATCTCCCTTTACGTGGATGATAGACAAAAATTGCCCCCTGGTGAACAATTCGATTTTAAATACGAATCCGGGAGAATCAAGACCATCGAAACCATAGGACAAAAATGGGGCACTTTCCAAAGTGTTAATTTTAGTGCGGCTTCGCAACCCTATTATGTGCTATTATCTCCAAATCTTGAGATTCTCAATCAAGCTGTACAATATGTTGATTCAGAAGTATATGAAGCGAGGCTGAAGTCCGGAATGTCAACCTATCAACTCTCAATGAACCAATAAGGTTTTTGCATTCCTTTAAAAAAATGTAACTTCGGTTGACTAACAACTTAACCGAAACTCTTGTGAAAACTTTTAAGAAAATACTCTGGACGCTGGGTATTCTTTTGGTGCTGGCTCTAATAAGTGCAATTCTCTTTATAAATTCTTTAAAACCGGATTACAGCGGTGAACAGGCCCTAGAAAACTTAGAGGGCGAGGTGACCGTTTTCTATGATTCTTATGGTATTCCACATATCTATGCAGAAAAAGAAACCGATGCCTTTCGGGCCTTGGGCTATGTTCATGCGCAGGACCGTTTGTGGCAAATGGAACTGTTGCGAAGAATTGCCAAGGGTAGAATTTCTGAAGTGTTTGGTGCCGATCTCTTAGCTACGGACAAATTCTTCTTGTCACTGGGCATCGATGACCATACACAGCAAACGCTAAAACAAATCGATTCGGATAGTCCTGTGGTCGGTCTGGCCAATTCGTATTTGGAAGGAATCAACGCTTTTATTGACGAGGGACCTAAGCCGGTTGAGTTTTATTTGACCGGAATAGAAGCAGAACCCTTCACTTTAGAAGATGTGTATAACACTATTGGATATATGGCCTTTAGCTTTGCAATGGCCCATAAAACCGACCCCTTGCTCACAGAAATTAAAAATGAATGGGGACAAGACTACTTAGATGATTTGGCCATAACGTCCGATACATCTACGGTTTGGATAAAAAATTTTAAAAATATAGGTACAGACTCAGTTTCAATTTCCTTGACATCTTCGGTCTCCCAAGCCCTTAGTAAGTTGCCCGTACCACTTTTTGAGGGGAGCAACAGTTGGGTATTGGGTCCTGGAAAAACAAAATCGGGAAAAGTCATTTTGGCGAACGACCCCCATATTGGTTTTGCGCAACCATCTGTTTGGTATGAGGCCCACCTAACTACCCCAAACTATGAAAAATACGGTTATCATTTGGCCGGTGTACCTTTTCCATTATTGGGTCACGATAGAAATCTCGCCTATGGACTCACCATGTTCCAAAATGACGATCTCAACTTCTATTTCGAGCAAACCCATCCCCAGGATAGCAGCCTGTACAAGACGGAATCCGGCTGGAAAAAGTATGAAGTGGTCCAAAAGACCATTCCCGTAAAGGATGGGGAATCGATTGTTTTTGACTATAAGAAAACCAGGCATGGTCCAGTTTTGAACGGAATCGCAAAGCAAATCAAAGGCGAGAGGCCCATTGCCATGTCCTGGATGTATACCAATTGGGAAAATAGGGTTCTGGAAGCGTTATTTGGTATTTCCCATGCTACCAATCTGAATGAATTCAAGGAAGCGCTTCCCAAAATCCATGCCCCGGGACTCAACGTAATGTATGGTGATGCCCAAGGAAACGTAGCTTGGTGGGCCGCTGCCCAATTATATTTAATGCCGGATAGTATCTCCACAAAATTTGTCCTGGACGGTACCCTTGGAAATCAAAAACCGACCAAGTATCTGGACTTCTCCCAAAATCCGAGTGCCATTAATCCGCCTTGGAACTATGTCTATTCCGCAAATAATCAACCAGATTCCATTGCGGGTATACTGTATCCAGGCTACTATCTCCCAGAAAATAGGGCGAAGCGTATCGTGGAGCTTCTAGAACCTAAAAATGATTGGGATCGCGAATCCGTCTCCAATATGATCCTCGATGTTACCTCCTCCGTGAACCCGCGATTGGTCCGTGAACTGATTAAACTTTTTAAAGTTTCCAATTTACAAAGAGAACAATTGATTCAAATTGATAAATTGGGAAATTGGGACGGAGCCTACACTTTGGATAGCCGGAGTGCACTCTTATATCATCGTTGTGAATATTATTTGCTTAAAAATACTTTTGAGGATGAACTTGGCCCGGAACGCCTGACTCTTTTTCTTGATACCCATTTAATGAAGAGACAGATTGCCTGGGGAGCAATCATGAATGTTGGAGAATGGTGGGACGACGTACGGACCGAAGACTATAAGGAGACTCGGAATGATATGGTATTGAAATCCTTTTCAGATGCCTGGTCCTCCTTGGTCAAGGATTTTGGTCCTGACCCCGAAACCTGGACCTGGGACAAAGTACATACCTTGGAACATAAACATCCCATTGGTGAGGTTGAATCCTTGCGCAAATACTTTAATGTTGGTCCCTTTCCTGTGGAAGGGAGCAGAGAGGTAATCAATAACCTGACCTTTCCGTATGACAGCACCGGTTACTACAAAGTGAGTGCCGGTCCTTCCACACGGCGCATCATTGACTTTTCTGATGTGGAGAACAGCATTAGTATACTTCCTACAGGTCAATCCGGAAACCCGTTGAGTGAACATTATGATGACCAGGCCGAAATGTTTGTTAAAGGGGAATTTCGGAAAATGATGATGAACCGCCAGGAGATTGAACAAAATGCTAAATCCAAATTGACTTTTGTTCCTCTAAACAATTGATTTTAATTTTTGGTAGGATTTCCCTGATTCTTCAAGAAATAATTTCGTCAATTCATATCCATCATCCGTCAAAATAGGAAGTGGGCCGCACTTATGTTCCCGTATCTTCATCACTGATTGAACCCTTAACGAATAGTGATGCTAATTAAAGTATTTGGAAGTGCGGTCTTCGGTATTGAAGCGACAACCGTAACCGTCGAGGTCAACGTGGACCAGGGCATTGGCTACCATTTGGTGGGTCTCCCGGATAATGCCATCAAAGAAAGTCAATATCGAATTGCCGCCGCACTGCACAATATCGGATACAAAATACCTGGTAAGAAGATTACTATCAACATGGCTCCGGCCGATTTGCGAAAAGAAGGTTCGGCTTATGATCTAACCCTAAGCATCGGTATTCTCGCTGCATCGGGACAAATCAAATCTGATTCCTGTGAAAACTTTGTGATTATGGGCGAGCTTTCCCTGGACGGAAGTTTACAACCCATTAAGGGGGCATTGCCCATTGCACTTAAGGCGAAAGAAGAAGGATTTAAGGGGTTTTTATTGCCAAATATAAACGCTGGGGAGGCTGCGGTAGTTGACGGTTTGGAGGTATATGGGGTATCTAATCTAACGGAGGTCATTGCCTTTTTTAATCAAGAAAAGGCCCTTTCCCCTACAACAGTCGATAGTTTTTCAAACTTTTTGGAAAAAAGTAACGATTTTGGATTTAATTTTTCAGATGTAAAGGGTCAGGAAAGCGTAAAACGCTGTATGGAAATTGCCGCTGCCGGGGGACATAATCTCATACTTATCGGCCCTCCAGGAGTAGGAAAGACCATGCTCGCCAAAAGATTACCGTCCATTCTGCCCCCAATGACCTTAGAAGAGGCTTTGGAAACCACCAAGATTCATAGTGTGGTGGGAAAAATAAAGAACAAGGGTCTTATGATTCAACGACCTTTCCGAAGTCCACATCACACGATAAGCAGCGCTGCTTTGGTGGGAGGGGGAAGTTATCCACAGCCTGGGGAAATTTCGCTTTCGCATAACGGCGTATTGTTTTTGGATGAGCTACCAGAATTTGAACGCCGCGTTTTGGAAGTGATGCGACAGCCCATGGAAGACAGGGAGGTTACCATTGCACGCACCAAATTTACGGTGACCTATCCCTGTAGTTTTATGTTGGTGGCCAGCATGAACCCTAGCCCTAGTGGTTACTTTAATGAACCAGATGCTCCTTTGGTTTCGTCCCAGGCGGAAATGCAGCGCTACCTCAATAAGATTTCGGGTCCCTTACTGGACCGAATTGATATTCACATAGAAGTAAATTCAGTGCCTTTTGAAAAACTTTCGGAGACACGAAAGGGGGAGGATAGTAAACAAATACGAAATCGCGTCATTTCGGCAAGAAAGATTCAGACCGAAAGGTTTCGTCGTTTTGAAAACGTCCACTACAATGCCCAAATGAACACAAAACTGATTCGGGAATTCTGTGTATTGGATGAAGCATCCCTTACCCTGTTAAAAAATGCCATGGAGCGTTTAAAACTATCGGCAAGGGCCTATGACCGTATCTTAAAGGTTGCGAGAACCATTGCCGACTTGGAAGCGGTTGACCGTATCACTGGAACTCATATTTCTGAGGCCATACAGTATAGGAGTCTCGATAGAGAAGGTTGGTTGGGCTAGTTCAAATGACTTTAATATTGGTTTTTAGGCTGGAAATAATGTCCAAAATATTTTGGACCGTATCGTCTAAATAGTATTTAACGGTCAGATGAGGTATCCGAACCGTGGTAAAACCATTTTTAAAAGAGTGCATGGATTCTTCCAAGTCCTTTAGTGCTTGTTCATGGGTTATCAAATTGTAGTCTGTATCAATTTCAATATTCAGCTTTACCCGGGAAAAGGCAATGTCTACGGATTTGTTTCCGTCCCACCATTCCAACATGGGCTGGGCGCCTTTGGCCCGGAGTGCGTAATAGAGCTGAATGGCCTCTAGTGGAGTATTGTTATTCAGGATAATCCGTTTAATCAATTTTAAATGTCGTGTGCAGAGTGGAACGCCCAAAACATCGTAGGATGCCTCCTGTTCTGAGCGTCCAATATTTTTACCACATTCCTTACATGTCATGAGTATTGGTTAAGTTTAAGTCAATTATAAGATTTGGGATTATTATAACTCTGCCATTTTTAGAATCGTATGCACTGGATGCCTCGGGAGACCGTTTTTTAGATGAAATGCAAATTTTTGGATGAAATGCAGCTTTTTTGTTAAAAGAATTTAATTTCACCCGATTTAGAATTAAGAAAATATGTTTAGAAAAATTGGACCGGGAATATTGGTCGCTGCCGCGTTTGTGGGGCCAGGTACGATCACTGTATGTACATTGGCTGGAGTCCAATTTGGATTTGCTTTACTATGGGCTTTGTTACTTTCCATTCTAACAACCATGGTACTCCAGGAAATGGCGGGAAGAATAGGGGTTTTGTCGCAAAGTGGATTGGTCGATGTTATTAAGGGCATGTTAAGGACGAAGTGGATAAAAAATGCCATAATCAGTATTGTTCTCGCTGCAATTCTGCTTGGTAATGCGGCTTATGAAGCAGGAAACATTGGTGGTGCTTCATTGGGATTGGAAAGTATCTTTGGCGTTCAGGGGCAATTCCCATGGTATCCTTTATTAATAGGATTTTTTGCATTTATCATTCTTTGGTTCGGAAACTATGGTACCCTGGAAAAAGTATTTGTTGGACTAGTAAGTCTAATGGGATTTTGTTTCATTGTTTGCGCATGTATCACCAGACCTTCAATCCTAGAAATCGCAAAAGGGATTTTTGTTCCCACACTTCCTCAAGAGAGCGTGCTCACCATAGTAGCTTTGGTTGGGACCACGGTAGTGCCTTATAACTTATTTCTCCATGCTTCTTTGGTCAAGGAGAAATGGCATGCTCCCTCTGACCTATCCCTAGTGCGATGGGATACGATATTTGCAGTAGGTTTGGGCGGTTTGGTCTCTGCGGCAATTCTCATCACAGCTGCGGCTTCTCCGGTACAAAGTGTATCCAACGCCGTGGATATGGCAAAAGGAATGGAGCCCTTATTTGGAAAAACGGCCCTGTATTTTATGGGTATTGGACTTTTATTGGCTGGAATTACATCTGCAATTACCGCCCCATTGGCAGCAGCTTATGTGGCCAGTAGCTGTTTTGGCTGGGAAAGAGATATGAAAAGCTTCAAATTTAGAATGGTCTGGATTTCAATTCTCGCACTGGGCGTTGTCTCTTTGTCTTTTAATGTAACCCCCCTACAAATTATTCAATTTGCCCAAATCGCAAATGGAATCCTATTGCCAGTCATGGCATTGCTGCTTCTTTGGTTGGTGAATAGTAAAAGCGTGGTTGGAAAACACACCAATACCCCAGTACAGAATTGGTTTGGGGCATTGATTGTTGGGTTTACCGTTTTTTTAGGGGTAAAGAGTATTCTGAAAGTGTTTGCTTTGCTTTAATGGAACCGTGGTATATCGATATTAACTGTGACCTAGGGGAAGGTATTGGGAACGAGGCTCAAATACTTCCCCTGATAAGTTCTTGCAGTATTGCTTGTGGCGGGCACACCGGCAACAAGGATACCCTTTTTGAAATTATGCGGTTGGCAAAAGAACATGGTGTTCAGGTAGGAGCACATCCTTCATACCCTGATAAAGTGAATTTTGGGCGAAAGACGATGGATATTTCCTTTCACGACCTAAAAAAAAGCCTACATCAACAATTACACCTATTTCAGGCAGTGTCAGAAGAGCTCAATGTCCCTGTTTCCCATATAAAACCCCATGGTGCGCTTTACAATCAAGTTGCGAAAGACGAATCCTTGGCACTATTTTTCCTTGAAGTGGTCAAGAACACTGGTTTGTGCAAAAGAATATATGCACCTTATGGCTCCGTAATTGCAGATTTGGCCGCTAAGGAAGGAATAGCGGTATCATTTGAGACTTTTGGGGATAGAAATTATACAGAAGATGGTAACTTGGTATCCCGAACAAATCCAAATGCCCTGATACTTCAACCGAAAAGGGTTCTTCAACACATATTGCCCATGATTAAAAAAGGAACACTTTTTACACTGTTCCAAAAAAAAATAGAAACTCGTACAGATACTATTTGTATCCACGGCGATACCGAAACGGCATTGAAAATATTACTGTATCTTTCTAAAGAATTACCAAAGCACAACGTACTCCTAAATAAGTGAAAAGCTACCCCCTGAGCATAAAACCATTTGGAGCCAAGGCAATACTAGTGGAGTGGCCCCAGCAAGTGGACCATACTATTTTGAACGATATCCTTTTGTTTGTCGATACCCTTAAAAATCAGGATTCTTCTTCTTCTTGGGTGTGGGTGCCGGCCTATAATTCCGTTACTCTTATATGGCGGTCTAGGGAGCGAATGGATTTTGAGGCTTCCAAGCGTTTCATAGAACAGCTCTACAAAAATAGAAACCCTCAATCAGAGAAAAGAAAACACACGATATGGAAGCTTCCCGTTTGTTATGAAGCCGAATTTGCTACAGATATCGAAACTTCGGCACATACGCTTGGTATTTCCCCTTATGAACTTATAGAACAGCATACTTCAAATAGGTATACGGTTTTCGGGATTGGGTTTTTACCGGGTTTTATGTATTTGGGAGGCTTGCCTGAATCACTGCATATTCCGAGACGAAAAGAGCCCCGATTACATGTGGTCAAAGGTTCCGTGGGCCTTGCTGGAAAACAAACTGGAATTTATCCGCAGGATTCACCTGGAGGTTGGCACATTATAGGGAATTGTCCCATCCCAATTTTTGATGCTTCAAAAGAAAAACCCTGTTTTGCTTCGATAGGAGATAAAATACAGTTTCATACCATCACCAAAGCCGAATATGATCTTCGAAAGATAGAAGCGGAGATTGGAATCTATAATCTAGAAAAAGTACAACCGGATGCTTAAGGTCCTAAAGTCAGGCTTTTTTACCACCCTCCAAGATTCTGGGAGATTTGGGTTTCGAAACATTGGCGTTCCGGTTTCCGGGGTTATGGATGAGATAGCGGTAAAGAAAGCCAATATTTTGCTAGAAAACAGCCCTGAAGATGCTGTATTGGAGATTACCATGACGGGACCAACCCTTATGTTCGATGCACCTACCTACATTTGTCTCTCGGGAGCGTTCCTATCACCAACACTGAATAATACTCCTATTGAAAATTATAGCGTTATTAAAGTGGAACATGGCGATATTCTCTCGTATGGAAGACTGGAGAATGGGTTCCGGAGTTATTTGGCGGTAAAAGGCGGATTTAAGGGGGAGGTGGTATTGGGGAGTTTTTCCCAGTATGTTCCCGTAACCGTTAGCAAGCGTATCAAAGACGGGGAAGAGATAGAATTCGATTCCGTAGTGCATTACGAACCCGTAATATCAAACCTTAAAATGGAAAACCATTTTTCAGGATCCAATATAGAAGTATTTAAAGGACCAGAGTTCGATATGTTAAATGATACTCAATTGAAAGTCCTTTTCACAAAAGACTTTACTATTTCTGAAAAAAACAATAGGATGGCCTATCAGTTGACCGAAAAGATTGAAGGGTATTCCGAAACGCTCCTCACATCGGGAACATTGCCCGGCACCGTTCAATTGACACCCGCTGGAAGACTGATTATTTTAATGAAAGATGGGCAGACTACCGGCGGATATCCCAGAATCCTTCAACTTTCAGAAGCATCGATTAGTACTTTGGCACAGAAAAAATTCGGTGATGGCATTACCTTTCGCTTAATCTAAATCTTTTGATAAACCTCTTTGAAAGGAACGCGAAACCGTGGGCCGTACACCCCATTTTCTGCTCGTATGCCGCACCCTATGACCATATTTATTTCAGACCCGCTGGGCAGGCCCAATATTCTTTTTACCCGTAAGGTGTCGCTTCCTTCCATCGGGCAAGTATCATATCCAATAGCCGACATTCCCAACATGAAATTAGCAGCCGCCAATCCTGCACTTTTTTGGGCCACGATACGTAAGTCTGAACGCCGTACTTGTCTGTAGACGGGTTTAAAAATTCCAACGGTTTGGAACAACAGATATTTCAACCAGCCCAAAACTCCTAAAAATTCAGTGTAGACCATGGGAATCAATTTTCTGTAATACGATAGTGCAAACTTCTCCCGTTTGGTATACTCTTCCTCTGATTTGTCGCCATATGCTTTTTTTAAAAACGCAACATTGGATTTGGCCCGTTTTCGCCACAAATCTTTTCTACTTGCCACAACTACCATTTGTTGTGCTGTTTTGGCAGCATTCTGATCCAAACAAGCTTTTGCGAGTTCTCTTAATATAGTTTGATCTACCACATGATAGAACTCCCAAAGCTGCAAATTGCTGCTCGTAGGTGCTAAAACGGCATTTTCTATACATTTCCGTACTTTTTCCTCTTCCAGTTTACTATCGCTGCTGAAGATTCGAACAGACCTCCTGTATGCTATGGCATCGCTTACGGTTTTTTCCATTGGCTAAAAATAATCAAAATCTAATATTGGACGCTTGCCGGGACCTCGTTCAAAAACATCGAATAAAGGATTGAATATGATATTTTATTTCAACTTAAAGCATTGATTTACTATATGGTATTACAGTATTTATTGGAAT
>NZ_CAKZYF010000118.1 GCF_937884665.1 uncultured Allomuricauda sp.
GCGCTATGTGGAAGAAGCCAACGGGGAAGACATCCGTTTAATCGTGGTAGGAAATAAAGTGGTAGCAAGTATGAAACGTAAAAGTGAAATGGATGAATTTCGCTCCAACGTACACCGGGGCGCGGAAACGGAGTCCATTACGCCTACCGCCAAAGAGATGTACATCGCCCTAAACGCTACCAAATATTTAGGATTGGGAGTGGCGGGGGTAGATTTGATTCGCTCTAAAAAGGGGCCACTTCTTTTGGAAGTCAACGCCTCACCCGGATTAAAGGGCATCGAAGCAGCGACCAACATCAACGTGGCCAAGCACATCATTCAGTTTGTAGAAAGAAATGGGAATCGAAAAAGAAAATAGGACCCTTGTACTTAACGAAAATCCAATAGCTCCCGGAGAGAGCAAACAGGTACAGATCAAGATTTCTAGACTCCACACGGGCACCTTGATCGATATTCCGGTGCATGTCTTTAATTCAAAAAAGTCAGGACCCACGGTGTTGGTTCAGGCCGGATTGCACGGAGATGAGATAAATGGCGTGGAAACCTTACGGCAGATGCTTGAAGGCGATATGTTCCATCTAAAACGGGGCACTGTAATAGTAGTGCCAATTCTCAATGTTTTCGGGTTTATTCATTTCTCAAGGGATGTCCCTGACGGTAAAGATGTAAATAGAAGTTTTCCAGGAAGTAAAGCCGGCTCCTTGGCCAGTAGGATTGCCCATAGCTACACTTCAAAAATACTGCCACACGTAGATTTTGCGATAGACCTTCATACTGGAGGAGCGCAACGGAACAATTACCCCCAAATTCGATTTACCGAAGATGACGACAAGAGTAGGTCTCTGGCCGAAACGTTCAATGCACCCTTTTGTTTTGCTTCACGACTGATTGCCGGCTCTTTTCGAAAAGCTACCCATAAAATGGGGATACCTACCATTGTCTACGAGGGTGGAGAAAGCATGCGTTTTGATGAAAATGCTATTCGTGCGGGGGTTGAAGGCATTTGCAATGTCTTGGCGGCCCATAAAATGATAACAAAAGAACAAAGACCCAAGAAAAAACAGTCGGTATATTTAGAAACAAGGAGATGGATACGAGCATCGCGAGCAGGCATGTTCATTCCGCTGGCAACCAATGGTTCCAAAATTGAAAAAGGCCAAGAACTCGGAGTAATTGCTGATACTTTTGCGAAAAGGAACAAAAAAATAAAAGCACCCTTCGACGGGTATATTTTTTGTTTGAACCACCAAGCAGTAGTGAATCAAGGCGATGCGCTTTTTCACATAGGCAAATAACGAAACACCTATTGTGTAATCTGGTTCTGCTCCTCGATCCTGGACATGCTCCAGGCGATTGCTTCTTCCAAATCTGAGAATTGCCTAATATTATTTCTGAAAAACATCCGTTCCAAGACCAAACTGGCAAAACTTCCGTTGGTCCCGCCCACTACCGAGTAAAAATCAAGTTGATGCCGGTTAAAGTAAAACTTTCTCCAATCTGCGGCTACAACGGAATAGTTGTTTACTCTATTGGAGATGTAAGCGATGGTGTTGCCTTTTCCGATGACCTCATAAGCCGCTTCGATGGTTTTGGTCGCCATTTCCCACCCAAAAAGTACCCCTTCATGTACTTCGGATATGACCAAATTTTCGAAAAAATAAAAAATACCAAATTCGTATTCCCTGATTTCTCGGATATTTTTAAAGAATTCTATTTCCCGGACCCGTTTCATGTTTTTGTAAAAAGGTGAAAAGTAGAACCCCGGTATGATGGGGGAGCTTCCAAAAATAAGAATTCTGAACCATGAAACGGGCCTACAATCTTACTTATTGGGGAAGTTTTTGTTAAATTTTAAGGAAATGGCCCAAATAGGGCTGTGGCAATTCCTTATTAACGTAAAGCCATTTGCACAATTATTTTTCCATATTGCTCAATTGGATCCCTAATGCCTTAGTTGAAAGTTGGACCTCGATTAAAGAAAGAATCAAGGAAACCATTAAAAACACCAAACTGATGCCAAAAATGATATTGGCCCAAACCATCAATTCCACATAGATTAAGAACATGGTTATCGCGGCCAGTAAAAAACTGACTATGGCGGTTGCCTGCATATTTTTGATGATATCCAACCTCTTACGAAGCGAATGGATTTGTTTTCGTAAAGGAGATTCCTCTGTCTCCAGAAACTGTTTATTGAGTTGACGTATTAGCGCAGCGATGGCCAGATATCTGGCATTGTACGCCAACATCGTTAATGAAATGGCGGGGAAAAGAAGGGCCGGAATGCTAAGGTTCAATTCCACTATTCAACTTTAAATTCAATTTTCTTTTGCTGACCGTTTCCAGAAACCTCTACGATATAGTCACCTTTGGGTAAATATGTCTTTCCGTTTTTCGCAGTTTCCAATTTCATTTTGTTCTTTTTCAGGAAATCGCTCTTTCCTTTTTTGGAAAAAGCGAGATCATGGGATAAAATGTTCAAGCCGTTATCGCTCTCTACTGTGGTCGACGCTACTTCCACTCCGTTGGCTGTTTGTATACTGGCGTTAAAGCGGCCACCATTATTCGTGTAAAAGTGTACGTCCAACCCTGGAGTGTTAGGTTTCATCCAAGAGCTCCAAGCATTGCCCCAGTTTTTGGAATGCTTTATATTTTCCACCTCAAAAACTGTAAGCGCATCGCCCATAATTTGTGCATCAATTTTTTGTAATGAAGAAATATCTGTTTTGTATATGCTGCGTCCGTGGGTGCCTATCAAAAGATGTTTTGCCTTGGATTGGATGACCAAATCATGCACTGCGACATTGGGCATGCCGTTTTGCATCAATTCCCAGGATTCACCCTTATTGAATGAAACGTACAAACCATTATCCGTTCCAACAAAAATTAAATTTTCATTCTCTGAATCTTCCACCAGCGCATTGACCGGGGAAGTTGGAATATTGGCTGAAATACTTTTCCAGGATTTTCCATAATCCTCACTTACATAAATATAGGAGGTGAAATCATCCCATCGATATCCGTTAAGTGTAAGGTAAACCCTTGATTTTTTATGCTGGGATGCAGCGATTTCAGTGACCCATAGATTTTTAGGGAAACCACTTGAAATATTTTCCCAACTTCCCCCTCCATTTTTGGATACATGAACCAGGCCATCGTCACTGCCTACATAAAACAACCCAAACTTAAAGGGCGATTCTGAGATGGTAGTAAGGGTTCCGTAGGCCACATTTCCTTTTTTCCCTCCTTGGGTCAGGTCATCGGAAATCGCCTCCCAATCATCCCCTTGATTGAGGGACCGATGTAACTTATTGCCGCCCAAATAAAAAATATCTTGATTGTGCATGGAAAGCAAAATAGGAGTTTGCCAGTTAAAGCGATAAGGAGATTCTCCCAATTTATGCTTGGGCTGGATATATTTTCGAGAGCCATCCTCCAGATTCAGGCGGTAATAGTTTCCAAACTGGAAACCGGTATAAACAATATTCGAGTTTCGGGAATCAATTTGAACTTGCATACCGTCCCCACCCATAATCATTTCCCAGGGATTTTTCCCGGTCTGGTGCCAACGGCTATCTTCGGTAGTATTGTGTGCCCCTTTCCAGACCCCATTGTCCTGAAGGCCGCCATACACTTGATAAGGACTCTCGTAATCCACGTTGATAGCATAAAATTGCCCCACCTGAGGAGAATTGTTCTTCATCCAGTGATTGCCATCGTCATACGTAATGTTCACGCCTCCGTCGTTTCCGTTGATAAGATGTCCGGACCGTTCGGGATTTATCCAAAGTGCATGATGATCCGAATGTACATTTTCCTTGCTTATGGCCGTGTAGGTTTTTCCACCATCATCTGACTTTATCAAGGGAACCCCTGCCAAATAGATACGCTCTTTGTTACTTGGGTCCACCCGGATTTGGGCAAAATAATAGCCATAGCTATAAAACAGGTCGTCAATATACTCTTCGTTCATCTTTTTCCAGCTGACACCGGCATCGTCACTTCGGTATACCTCAGCGCCGATGACAGGGGAGTCGAAAAGATAGGAATTCGCATTTTCAAGGTATTTTGCGAGGTCTACGGGTTTAACAGCGCCACTTCTGACCATTTGCTTTACGTTTTCCGCTCGATATTTTTCTTGAAAACCGTTGCTTTTGAGATAGTCATTCAGTTTTTTGTCCTCTAAAGCCAGAAGGGCTTCTACGCCCATGGTCTTAAAATCGGCTTTGGTCAGACCCGCTTTGGTAAGGTCAGCTTTTTTTTCTCTCCGAAATTGACTATCATGAACTGCATATACGGTATTTTCATCAAATACGGCTAAACCTATTCGTCCTACGCCATCTCCGGTCGGGAAACCACTTTCAGCTTTGGTGATAAGGGTCCAAGAGTTTCCGCCGTCGATACTTTTATAAACTCCGGAGTTGGAACCATTACCGGTAAAATTCCAGGCCTTTCGGTCCTTTTGCCAAGCTGCGGCATATTGAATGTTGAAATTGCCCGGAGCGTGGGCCATATCGATTATCCCAGTTTCCCCATTTACGAATAAAGTTCTTTCCCAAGTCTTTCCGCCATCTGTGGTTTTGTAGATGCCCCTTTCCTGATTAGGAGAATATAAATGCCCGGTAACACCCACGACCAATTCCTCTGGATTGTTTGAATTAAGCAGTATTCTGCCAATGTGATGCGAATCGGGAAGTCCCATATTTTGCCAGGTTTTTCCGCCATCGGAAGATTTAAGAATACCAATGCCCGCATAAGATGAGCGCGAAGAATTGTTTTCACCTGTACCTACCCATAAGGTTCCGTTGGTCCAGTCCATAGCGATATCTCCAATGTTCTGGGTATTGGAAGTATCCAATATGGGCTCAAAAGAAATTCCATTGTCTTTTGTGTGCCAAAGACCTCCTGAAGCGTAGGCTACATAAAATTCCGTCGGATTCCCAGGGTTCACTTCCAGGTCCACGACCCTTCCGCTCATTACAGATGGTCCTATATTTTTTAACGCTAAATTTTTGACCAAGGAAGTCTTGGCCATTTTGGATTTTATTGCTAGCGCTTCCCGGACCGAGTTCGCGGATGAGGGTGGTTGTTGCGTCCAAGACAATTGAAAAACCAATAGGGATAACGAAAGTAAAAGAGGTCTCATTAGAGATGATTTTTGTTTGGAGGTTGAAGGTATGAATTTGTCTTCGGTAACGCAATTGGCTACTTTTGAGAAAATCGACTTGAAACCCATGAAATACGACCCTATAGATACGCAGCTTTTTGTGAAGAACCGTGCAAAATTTATGTCCCAGATGCGGCCAAAAAGTCTGGCAGTGTTCAATTCCAACGATATCTATCCAATTAGTGCGGACAGTACCCTGCCTTTTGCGCAACATCGCGATATTTTCTATCTGAGCGGTGCCGACCAGGAAGAAACCATATTGGTACTTTTCCCGGATGCCACGGAAAAGAAACATCGGGAAGTTCTCTTTGTACGGGAGACCAGCGAGCATATTGCGGTTTGGGAGGGTGCCAAATTGACCAAGGAACAGGCCACCGCTATTTCGGGGATCACAACCATTTATTGGTTATCTGATTTTGAACGGATTTTCTTCGATTTAATGACCGAGGCCCAAACGGTTTATTTTAATACCAACGAACATTATCGGCAGGCAGTGGAGACGGAGACGCGGGAAGACCGTTTTATCACCAAGTGCAAAAGGGACTTTCCTGCTCACATGTGGGCCAAGAGCAACCCTATTCTACAACAAATAAGAGGTGTCAAAGAACCGGAGGAAATTAAGCTGATGCAGCATGCCTGTGATATTACGGAAAAGGGATTTCGAAGGATTTTGGAGTTCACCGAACCGGGCGTCTGGGAATATGAGATGGAGGCGGAGTTTTTACATGAATTTATCAGGAATAGGTCAAAAGGTTTCGCATACACCCCGATCATCGCTTCTGGGAAAAATGCCAATGTTTTGCACTATATAGAAAATAATCTACAAGTAAAAGAAGGCGATTTGATTCTTATGGACGTTGGTGCGGAATATGCCAATTATTCTAGTGATATGACCCGTACAATTCCTGCCAACGGAAAATTCTCCCCAAGGCAAAAAGAAGTCTACAATGCGGTACTGCGCGTGAAGAATCAAGCTACGAACATGCTGGTTCCAGGAACACTTTGGGCCGAATATCACAAGGAAGTCGGTAAAATAATGACATCCGAGTTATTGGGACTTGGCCTTCTAGATAAAGCGGATGTTCAGAATGAAGATAAAGACCGACCTGCCTATAAAAAGTATTTCATGCATGGAACCAGTCATCATATTGGTCTGGATACCCATGATTACGGAGAACTCAAAACCCCAATGAAGCCCAATATGGTCTTTACCGTGGAACCGGGCATCTATATTCCTGCGGAGGGATTTGGTATTCGTATTGAAGATGATGTGGTAATACAGGACAGTGGCATACCCCATAACTTGATGCGAAACATTCCTATTGAAGCGGATGAGATAGAAAGTCTAATGGCATCCTGACTTTTTCAATTTCAAAAACATTTAATCAAAAAGCGACTCATCAATTAGAATACGGGTTCTACCAATTCAAAAGTGGCATCCGTAAAGTCGGTTCTTGTTGCTTGACTAGATTAAAGGACCTTCGCGAAGTAAAAAGATTAAAAAACCTTTTGATGAAGAAGCTTTTAGTACCTCTATTTTTGATAGTGTACATAAATAGCGGCCTAGCCCAAAATTTTATTACAAAACCTGGTTTTTTTAAATCAGAGATGGAAAATGACATGGCGGACAAAGTAATCAAAGCCTTGGACCAACTTTACCAGGATATGGCCGATCATGATTTGAGCGGAGAATTTTTAACCGCTTCCCACCAAGATTTAACAATGGCCGTTTTGAACAGATACTTGATTTCCCCATTAAAACGAAGAAGAACGAGGCTTGGGAATTTCACCAACCAAATTATGCACTTGTATCCTATTGCTGCGGAGAAATGTATGGTTTCTATAGGCCATATTACCAAAACAACCTCAGAATTACAGTACCAAATTAGTCTAATAGCCGATATTTCCGGGCCAAAAATCACCTTCTCCAATCCATTGCACCACTACGCACGCTATTGGAAAAAACAACGGATCGGTAACATTACCTATCATTTCAGGGAATCCATTAATGTGGCCCGAGCATTGGCTTTCGATGAAAAGAATTCCATGATTGCAGAAAAATTCGGTATATCTCCAGATAAGTTCGATTTCTATATGTGTGATGACGAGCAAGAGGTATTGAACCTTTTGGGTGTTGGGCTAATGGCAGAAAGAACAGGACAGACCCGAAATGGCTTTGGGGTATATTTGAAGACCATATGCTCCATAATGAACCACGAAGATTTTTCACATGACGTATTCCATTACTATTCCGGGAAAGTGAATGCGAGTAAAAACAGGAATTGGATTACAGAGGAAGGAGTAGCCTATCTATGGGGCAACGCCTACTATACCGATAAAAATGGCGAAATGATTTCACACTCGAGACTGGTCAACGAATTGAAGGCATACATGACCCAAAACGCTGATACGGATTTGTTGGATCTTTTTACCAATAACACAAAAATTTTCAAGGATATAGCTCCAGAGATATCGGTCACTTCCACAATTTCAGGCATTTTTGCTCAAGAAGTGGAAGACCAAAAAGGTATGGAGGGTGTTCAGCTTTTAATAAACTGCGGTAGCAAAAACAGGATGGAAAACTATTTTAAAGCAATAGAATCCTTATTGGGGGTTACGAAGAAAAACTTTAATAAAAGACTCGCCCAGTTGATTGCTAAGTATGAATAAGGAACCACAAAATTGATAGAAGAGAAGCCTTAATTAAAAACTTTGGATACTTATCTTACCCCACCTAAAAAATGGCTCCTAACCAGATAATGATGTGTTTTATTGAATTCTTCCCGGCTTGAAAACCAAATTCCCCAAGATAAAAACGAAGAATGCCGGTAGTACCCATCCCATATGATATTCCTTCAGGGGAATCCATGAAGTAAAAGGTGTAGGAGACTTCATAAAACCGATACTTCCCAAAAAATCCGGGATACTAAAAAGAACCGTGGTCAGCACAACCGTTTTAAAAACTTTGGCTTGCGCATATTTTGTTGGCAGTATGTTCAGCAGTATCAACACAATGGTAATTGGGTAAATAAACATAAGTGCTGGCAATGCCACGGCAATAATGTAACCCACATTGAACTGTCCCATAAATACACCAAGAACACATCCGATAAGCGCTGTGATCCAATATGCGGTTTGGGAATTATCAAAACGTCCTTTGATAAAATCAGCAGTACCGGTAACAATACCAACCGCAGTCGTAAAACAAGCCAAGCTGACCAGAATACTCAAGAACACATGGGCAACATTGCCTAAAGTGGCCAAACTAATTCCACTTAGCAAAGCAGTCCGGGAAATGTTAGGGTCAAAACTATTTTGGAACAAAGCTCCAGTGAACATTAATCCAGTATATACGAGGAAAAGTCCTAGTCCGGCCAGCGCTCCAGCTCGAGCAATCAGACGTTTCTTAGTATCGTAATCCGCGTTCCGATATCTTAAGTTTATAGAAATAATGATAACACCACCAACTACGACGGCACCGATAGCATCGAAAGTTTGGTAACCCTCTAAAATGGCGTATGAAAATGGTCGTTCAAAACTAGAAGCCCCAAAAGACAGGTCAAAAGTAACGGTAGCAATTCCAAGAACCAGAACGAGAACCAACAAAATGGCAGGAGTGAGAAATTTACCGATGACATCCAGAATCTTAGAACGGTTAATGACAAACACAAAAACCAAAACAAAATATATGATGCTTGTGATCCACGAGGAAGTGTTCGCCAAAGGTTGAACGGCCATTTCATGGGTTACAGAAGCTGTTCTAGGGGAAGGCAGTGCAATAGAAATAGCATACACCACATAGCAGTACAGTACACTAAATTTTGGAGAAACTTTTTTGGCAAAATCAAACATAGTTCCTTGTAATCTAGCATGCGCAAGTATCCCAAGAATGGGAATCACGACTGCCGAAAGAGAGAATCCCAAAGCGACGAGCCACCAAAGTTTGCCTGCCTTAAAACCAAGGAGTGGTGGTAAGATTAGGTTCCCTGCACCAAAAAAAAGCGAGAAAAGTGCAAAAGCGACGAGGGCGGTAGACTTTCTACCCATAAAATGTTGATAATTTTTTGTGAATGTAAATCAAAATACTAACTTCCAAACTAGCAGTTCAGCGATAAAATTGGGCGATATGCCGAATTTCAAGTATTTCATCGAAAAAAAGAGGAGCAACGCCCTTTCATAAAATAAAAAGTTATCAACATTCGTTGCATTTAAAAAGCATCCAAACAAAACGAAATCAATTATCAAAAGCATACGGCAATCCCAAATTGCGAATTCTGCGCCCCTAAATACCGACTTATGAAAAAAACCACTACCCAACATGGCAAATCATTCTCTTCTTTCTTCTGCAACCTGTTCGGACACCATTACGTGGTATCCAAGGAAGTAACACAACACATTAAGGAATACAAATGCCTTCATTGTGGAAAAGAGGTTACCACGGACGTAACCGGCAAACTGGCCCTATTGACGCCAGAAATGCAAGAAATCAACAATACACTAGAAGATATGTATCGCAAAAGAAAGAACAAAGTGGTGCAACACGTCGCCTGATTTTTTCTTCCTTTTGAACAAGTTTTGGATTTATTCCCGGAAATTGAGTAAACTTCCGCGCTTACCGTTAAGTGCCCCAAGACGGTCCAGCTGGAAATGCCCTTGGTTTTCGGGATTTTTATTGGCTCACTTCTGAAACGAATTCCATCCTTGGGCCTGAATGGGAATTTTGGTGTCGCCACGCGTTATCAAATGAGCTCCTTCCTGTTTATCCGTAATATGACCGATAATCGTGAGATTTGGATTTCCTTTAATGGCATTGTAGTCTTTTTGGTCTATTGTAAAAAGGAGTTCATACTCCTCACCTCCACTCAGTGCGATAGTCGTAGCATCCATTTTAAACTCTTCAGCAGTTGAAATTACCGTGGGATCCAAAGGAATCTTATCTTCAAAAAGGTTACAGCCCACTTCGCTTTGCGCACATATATGGAGAATTTCTGAGGAAAGGCCATCACTTATATCGATCATCGCCGTTGGTCTTACCTCCAATTTTTTTAGAAGCTCCACGATATCCCTTCTGGCTTCTGGCTTTAATTGGCGTTCCACAATATATTGATAGAGGTCCAGGTCGGGTTGGTTCGCAGGATTTACTTTAAACACTTCTTTTTCACGTTCCAAAACCTGGAGCCCCAAATAAGCTCCGCCCAAATCACCGCTTACCACAAGTAAGTCATTGGGGCGAGCACCATTCCGATAGACGATATCCTCCTCGTTTGCCACTCCAATGGCGGTTATGCTTATCAACATACCTTTGTTGGAAGACGTTGTATCACCTCCAACCAAATCCACTTGGTACAGTTTACAGGCCGTGGCCACGCCGGCATAGAATTCCTCCAAAGCCTCCAGACCAAAACGATTGGAAACTGCAATCGAAACAGTGACCTGTGTCGCAATGCCGTTCATCGCATAGATGTCCGACAGGTTCACCATCACGGACTTGTAACCCAAATGCTTTAAGGGAACATAGCTTAAATCAAAATGGACCCCTTCCACCAAAAAGTCTGTGGAAATCAGGGCCTTTTTATCCTTGAAATCCAATACTGCCGCGTCATCGCCAATACCCTTCAACGTAGATTCTTGGGAAAGCTCAAAATGTTCGGTCAAATGTTGAATCAGTGCAAATTCCCCTAAAGTTTCCAACGGGGTACGTTCTGTATTTTTATTTTCCAGCATTGCGCAAAAATAAACAGGATTGGAATAAGTTGTATCTTTAGATAAACCTGATTCAATAATGAAATTCTTAAAAGTCCAGGCATACATTTTTTGCCTTTTCCTTTTTTTGCAGGGCTGTTCTTCAGACGACACTTCTCCCATTGAAAATCCTGCAAATCCCCCAAATACGGGTGAGGATGGACCTGATCCCGGGGGCAATGAGCCGGATATAGGCGATGGTGCCGTGAGTCTTCGGCTTACCCCTTGTGAAAATGGAAATGCAGACATATATCCGTGCAATGGATATGACCTTTTGTTGCGGATGGATATTAGTGCCTTTGGGGCCACTGCCGCTAATGACATCTGGGGATGGACCGATACATCGACCAATGATGAGTATGCTTTGATAGGTCTAAATAACGGTACGGCATTTGTGAACATTACGGATACGGAAAATCCAGTCTATCTTGGAAAACTTCCTACAGCGACCACCGCGAGCACCTGGAGAGATTTAAAAGTATATCAAGATTTTGTCTACATCGTATCAGAGGCAACAAATCATGGGATGCAGGTATTTGATTTGAAACGGCTGCGAAATGTATCCAACCCACCTCAAGTGTTCGATGCTGATTTCAGGTATACCGATATAGGTAACTGCCATAATGTGGTCATCAATGAAGAGGTAGGATTTGTTTATCCCGTTGGGACCGCACGGAACGATGCGTTCAATGGAGGGGTTCACTTTGTAGATATTCAAAATCCAGCTGTACCCGCAGGAATCGGCGGTTATGCGCAAGACGGCTATACCCACGACGCACAGGTGGTGACGTACAACGGTCCCGACGCGGATTATGCCGGAAGGGAAATCTTTGTGGGCGCCAATGAAAACCGAATTGTCATCGTGGATATCACGGATAAAGCCAACCCGATGGGAATTGAAACCCTTTCTTATCCGAATATTGGCTATACCCATCAAGGATGGTTTACCGAAGACCATCGTTTCTATATTTTAGGGGACGAGTTGGATGAAACAGACTTCGGCTTTAATTCACGCACCTTGGTTTTTGATTTTTCAGATTTGGACAACCCGCAGTTGCACATGACCTATTTGGGACCCACAGGGGCCATAGACCATAATGGCTATGTTTTGGGGAATCAGTTTTTTTTGGCCAATTATACTGCAGGGATTCGCGTTTTGGACCTATCGCAGATTGAAAATGAAATTATCACAGAAGAAGCTTTTTTTGATACCTACCCTCAGAGCAATGTGGCCCAGTTCGATGGGGCATGGAGCGTATATCCTTATTTTCAAAGTGGAAAAATACTGGTAAATGATATCAACTCAGGGCTTTTCGTAATCCAAAGTTCAAACTGAAAGTGATGAAAAAGGGTATTTTGATTTTTATGATTTTAGGACTGTGGTCCTGTGACAATTCAGACGATGTAACCACAGAGACGGAAGCCCCTACGTTTCTGGGAGAACTGGATTGGGCGAAAAGTTTTGGGGGCTCAGGAGAGGATACCGCGCAATCTGTAATTCATACATCGGATGGCGGCTATGCGGTCCTAGGTTACACCAACAGCACTGATGGGGATTTAACGGGAAAGATGCTCAACGTAAACGACTATTGGCTACTAAAACTGGACGCGGAAGGAAGTTTGCAATGGAACCGAACCTACGGCGGAAGTAAAGACGATAGAGGGCAGTCCGTAGTTCAAACGTATGATGGCGGTTATGCAATTGTTGGATACGCCATGAGCGATGATGGCGATGGAAGTAACAATGAAGGGTTCCATGACAACTGGATTTTGCGTTTGGATTCGAACGGCAATATTCTTTGGGAAAAGAGCTTTGGGTTCTCAGGGCACGACCATTCTTACGATGTGGTCCAAACCTCGGACGGGGGATTTTTCTTCTCCGGATTTTTGGATGTGACCTCTTCCGAAGGGGAAGGAAATTCTGGAAAAAGTCCGTATTTGACCAGACATGGGGTCGGCGAATTCTGGGGCACACGATTGGATGCCGATGGGGATTTGGTCTGGCGCAGATACTTTGGAGGTACCAACAACGACCGTTCTTTCGGAGTGGTGGAAGCCCGTGATGGCAGCTTGGTCATGGTAGGTGCCTCAGAAAGTGATGATTTTGATGTTTCCGACTCCAAGGGCAGTTATGACTTTTGGGTGGTGAAAGTAAGTGCCAAAGGTGAAATGGTCTGGGAAAAGTCTTTTGGAGGAACCGGAATAGATAAAGCATACGCTGTAGTAAGGACCCCAGATAACGCGTATGCCATTGCAGGGAATACGTTTAGCGTGGACACGGACATTTCCAAAAACAATGGAGAATCCGATGTTTTTTTGATATAGGTTTCCGATTCGGTCGATCTGCTTTGGGAAAAAACGTACGGAGGTTCTACTTTTGATGCCGCTCGGGGGTTGGGAACTACTGCTGATGGTGGTTTTGTTATTGCAGGAAATTCAAAAAGTCTGGATGGCCATACCAGCGGTAACGCAGGTGAAAACGATCTGTGGGTCCTCAAAACCGATTCGGAAGGAAACATCATTTTTGAAAAATCCTTTGGAGGGCCAGACCTTGATTTCGGATTTGATGCCCTTGAAGACAACGAAGGCAACCTTATCCTGGTTGGCGAAAGTACCACAGCTATAACTCCAGAAATGCAACATCAGGGTTCCTCAGACCTGGTGGTCTTGAAGATTAAGTAAAGGCATCATTATCATTCCAAAATTTTCTTGGTAATAGAGGCCAAAGCACCACTGATTTTGTCAGCGACCGCATCCTTATCGCGTATACCATGTCGGGTAATAAGATATTTAGGATCATTGTAGACCAAGTGTACTTTTCCATTAGTATCTTCCCAAATAAGAATCTTTTGGGGCAAATCCAGGGCAACCGTTCTGGAAGACTGCATCAAAGGCGTGCCCAGGTTGGGGTTTCCAAACAAAATCAAATGGGTTTTGGGGAGCTCCAAATCCACACCTGCTGCATTGCGGCTATGGTCCACTTCTGCTAGAATTCCGATTTTTGGATTGGCTTCTAAAGCAGTTTTAATGATTTCATACGTAGTTTCAAAGTTGTGCTTACTGGTCAATTGAACCAGACCATGATTTGACTCTTGACCGTTCATTTTAGAAAAAATTAGTACAAAAACTAAAAAAACAAGATTTCTTCGCATGAGTTCAAAGATAAATTCTTAAAATTTTGTTTAAAGTTTGAATATTAAAGATAAAACAAAGTAATTGTCGTAAAAATAGAAAATCCTTATCGGAAGATTCGTTATTATAATGTTAGGAACCCTGGAAAAACACTACTTAAACAGTATATTTGTAAGCTATTGAAAGCGTACCTAAGTAATTATGATTAAAGTTTCAGAAAAAGCGAAACAAAAAGTTATAGCCTTAATGACCGAAGAAGGATATGATTCCGGTACGGATTATGTTCGTGTAGGAGTAAAAAGTGGTGGTTGCAGTGGTCTGTCCTACGAATTGAAATTTGACAAAGCCGTAGAGGAAACGGACAAACTTTTTGAAGACAACCAAGTACGTATTATTGTCGACAAAAAAAGTTTTCTCTATTTGGTGGGGACTACTTTGGAGTATTCTGGAGGTTTGAACGGCAAGGGCTTTGTCTTTAACAACCCCAACGCACAGCGCACTTGTGGATGTGGTGAGAGCTTTTCACTTTAAGTGTCGATTGATTTCATCTTATTGACTAACGGAAACAAAACATGGCTTACACAGAAGAAGAATTAAAAAAAGAATTGGAAACCAAAGAATATGAGTACGGTTTCTACACAGATATTGAATCTGACACCTTTCCCAAGGGATTGAATGAAGAAATAGTAATAGGGATTTCCAAGAAAAAGGAAGAGCCCGAATGGATGACGGAATGGCGTTTGGAAGCATTCCGGGTTTGGAAGGACATGGAAGAACCTGAATGGCCCAATGTAACGTATCAAAAACCTGACTTTCAGGATATCTCCTATTATTCCGCACCCAACAACAAACCCAAATACAATAGTTTGGATGAGGTGGACCCTGAGCTTTTGGAAACTTTTAAAAAGTTGGGGATTTCTGTGGACGAACAGAAAAAACTAGCGGGTGTAGCTGTAGACATCGTAATGGATTCGGTCTCCGTAGCCACTACCTTCAAAAAGACACTAGCTGAAAAAGGCATTATTTTCTGCTCTATTTCCGAAGCCATACAGGACCATCCCGAGTTGGTCAAAAAATATATTGGTAGTGTTGTCCCGCGAAAGGATAATTTCTATGCGGCTCTAAACTCAGCGGTTTTTTCAGACGGGTCTTTTTGCTACATCCCCAAAGGTGTGCGATGTCCTATGGAATTGTCCACCTATTTCCGGATCAATCAGGCGGGAACAGGTCAATTTGAGAGAACCCTCGTTATTGCGGATGAAGGAAGTTATGTAAGTTATCTTGAAGGTTGTACAGCACCGTCACGAGATGAGAACCAATTGCATGCCGCAGTAGTGGAGTTGATAGCGTTGGACAATGCTGAAATAAAATATTCAACCGTTCAGAATTGGTTTCCTGGCGACAAAGAGGGCAAAGGAGGCGTATTCAACTTCGTAACCAAGCGAGGCCTTTGTGAAAAGAATGCGAAAATATCATGGACCCAAGTAGAAACGGGATCTGCCGTTACCTGGAAATATCCTTCATGTGTGCTCAAAGGAAACAATTCCATTGGTGAATTTTATTCCATTGCGGTGACCAACAATTTTCAACAGGCAGATACGGGAACCAAAATGATCCATTTGGGGAAAAACACAAAAAGTACCATCATCTCCAAAGGAATTTCGGCAGGAAAATCCCAAAACAGCTACCGTGGCTTGGTACAGGTGAACAGTAGAGCGGAAAATGCCCGGAACTTTTCCCAGTGCGATTCCTTATTGATGGGCAATCGATGTGGGGCGCATACCTTCCCTTACATTGAGGTAAAGAACAAATCCGCACAAATAGAGCATGAAGCTACCACCAGTAAAATTGGGGAAGACCAAATATTCTATTGTAATCAAAGAGGCATTGATACTGAAAAAGCAATTGCTTTGATAGTAAATGGCTTTAGTAAAGAAGTATTGAACAAGTTGCCGATGGAATTTGCGGTGGAAGCTCAAAAACTGTTGGAAATCAGCTTAGAAGGCTCTGTAGGATAATTTTAAAATAACACTTAAAACGACAACGGTCGATAGGTTGTCATTCATAGAATCATGTTAGAAGTAAAAGATTTACACGCAAGTATTGAGGATAAGAAAATCCTGAAAGGAGTCAATTTGGAGGTTAACGCAGGCGAGGTCCATGCCATTATGGGTCCTAACGGTTCCGGAAAAAGTACGCTGGCCTCGGTTATTGCAGGGAAAGAAGAATTTGAGATAAAAAAAGGAAGTATCTCATTGGACGGTGAAGATTTGGAAGAACTAGCGCCTGAGGAAAGGGCGCATAACGGTATCTTTTTGTCATTTCAGTATCCTGTGGAAATTCCCGGGGTCTCAGTGACCAACTTTGTCAAGACGGCCATAAATGAATCCAGAAAAGCAAGGGGATTGGATGATATGCCCGCCAATCAGATGCTAAAACTGATTCGAGAGAAATCCGAATTACTGGAAATTGACCGAAAGTTTTTATCCCGCTCTTTGAATGAAGGATTCTCAGGAGGGGAGAAAAAACGGAACGAAATTTTTCAGATGGCGATGATGGAGCCCAAATTGGCCATTCTTGATGAAACCGATTCTGGATTGGATATTGACGCATTGCGCATTGTGGCCAACGGAGTCAACAAGCTGCGAAGTAAGGATAATGCCATCATCGTAATCACGCATTACCAAAGATTGCTGGAATATATTGTCCCTGATTTTGTACACGTACTGCACGATGGCAAAATAGTAAAAACGGGAGGTAAAGAGCTGGCCCTTGAACTAGAGGACAAAGGATATGATTGGGTAAAACAGGAAACTGTGGTATAATGTTATGGAATATCGGTTGCCATCTCTCATGAGGTAAACTGACTATTGAACACTGAATATCGATAAGATGGATTTAAAAGATAAATTACTCTCCTCATTTTTAGCTTTCGAAAACAATAATCTGGACCTGAACAGTCCCGTGCACGAAGTACGTTCAGAAGCGATCAAGAATTTTGAAAACAAAGGTTTTCCTTCCAAAAAAGAGGAAGCTTGGAAATATACATCCTTGAACAGCATTCAAAAAGTGGACTTCAGCATTTTTCCAAAGCAAGAAACAGCCCTGGAATACAAGGACATCAAGAAATATTTTGTCCATGAGATTGACACGTATAAGATTGTGTTCATAGATGGGGTATACAGCTCATATTTATCAGAGACCACCCATGACGGTGTAGATGTATGCCTGATGAGCGCCGCACTCACCAAACCGCAGTACCGACAGGTAATCGATGTCTATTTCAACAAAGTTGCTTCGAAAGATGAATCACTTACCAGCCTGAATACCGCCTTTAGTAAGGAGGGCGCGTACATCTACATCCCAAAAAATAAGATGCCCAAAAAACCTGTTCAAATTTTACACTTGGCCACAGGGAACGAGGCAGCCTTATTACTACAGCCAAGGAACCTTATTATCGCTGAGGAGAATGCAGAACTTCAGGTAATAGAACGTCATCAAAGTCTAACCGGGAATGAAGTTTTGACAAACTCTGTGACCGAGATTTTCGCGGCAAAAGACGCCATTGTGGACTATTATAAAGTACAAAACGATGTAAGTACCGCTTCTTTGATAGACAACACCTATATTTCGCAAAAGGGTAATAGCGTAGTTCGGGTACACACCTTTTCTTTTGGGGGAAAATTGACCCGGAACAATTTGAATTTCTATCAAAATGGTGAAAGAATTGATTCAACCCTTAAGGGTGTGACCATTTTGGGAGAGAAACAACACGTGGACCACCACACATTAGTACATCACGCACAGCCTAATTGTGAAAGCCATCAGGATTACAAAGGGATTTTTGGAGAACAGTCCACCGGGGTCTTCAACGGGAAAATTATTGTTGATAAAATCGCACAAAAGACCAATGCATTCCAACAGAACAATAATGTTTTGATTAGCGATAGAGCTACCGTAAACACCAAACCCCAGTTAGAAATTTTCGCTGATGACGTAAGGTGCTCCCATGGTTGTACTGTTGGGCAATTGGACCAAGAAGCGCTCTTTTATTTGCAGTCCAGGGGAATTCCCAAAAAAGAGGCGCAGGCGCTCTTGATGTACGCTTTTGCCAATAATGTGCTGGAGAGTGTGCGCATTCCTGAACTAAAAACGCGAATCAATGCCCTTATCGCCAAAAAACTTGGCGTTACCGTTGGGTTCGACCTGTAGGTTTTTTGGATTCTTGCACTTCTGAAGCCTTGCATTAACTGGGTATTACATTTTCATAAGCCTTTTTTGAGCTAGTTTAGAAAACTCCAATACAAACCTAAACGGTAGATGGAAAGAAGATTTTTTTTGTACAGGTGACGAAGATTTAGGAGAACTACCTGATATAAAATAAGATGTGGGCCGTATAAAATTCGGTATGGGATTCCGCCTCAAATCGGGTTCGATGTATCATCACAGCAACTACTTTAAGCCTTTAGACTATTCGGGGTATTGTGGGTATCTTTGTAAATCAGTATGATTGCTATGTTAGAATTACAGAAAGTTAGAAAAGATTTTCCCATACTAAAACGGGAAGTCAACGGTAGACCTTTGGTCTATTTGGACAATGCAGCTACTTCACAGACCCCGCAACAGGTCATTGATGTCATCGTGGATTATTATCAAAACTACAATGCCAATATCCACAGGGGCGTTCATGCCTTGTCCCAAGAAGCTACGGATGCCTATGAAGCTGCACGACTGAAAATCCGGGACCATTTTAATATTGCTAAATCGCACGAGGTTATTTTTACTTCCGGTACTACACACAGCATCAATTTGGTGGCACATGGATTCTCTTCCTTTCTAAAAAAGGGAGATGAAATTTTAGTTTCTGCCATGGAACACCATTCCAATATTGTACCCTGGCAGATGTTGGCGGACCGGACGGGCGCTGTGCTCAAGGTCATACCCATGAATCAGGATGGGGAATTGGTAATGGAAGCTTTTCACGAGCTGCTTTCCGAAAAAGCCCAGTTGGTTTTCTGCAATCATATTTCCAATGCATTAGGCACCATCAATCCTATTGAAGAAATCATACATGCGGCACATGAAAAAGGTGCTGCGGTATTAGTAGACGGAGCTCAGGCGGCGCCCCACATCAAGGCAGATATGCAAGCTTTGGATGTGGATTTTTACACCGTTTCCGCACATAAAATCTGCGGTCCCACCGGAGTGGGCATGCTCTATGGAAAAGAAGAATGGTTAAAAAAGCTCCCCCCATATCAGGGAGGGGGTGAAATGATTGCCGAAGTGACATTTGAGAAAACCACCTATGCTGATTTACCGCATAAGTTTGAAGCAGGGACCCCAAATATTTGTGGCGGTATTGCCTTTGGGGCCGCTCTCGACTATCTCAACACCATTGGCTTAAAGGCCATTGCCCAATACGAGGAAGAGTTGTTGCAATATGCCACGGAAAAATTACTGGCTATAGAAGGGCTGAAGATTTATGGGACCGCGGCAAAAAAAACATCCGTAATCTCTTTTAATATCCAGGTGATACACCCATACGATATCGGTACCATTTTGGACAAACTGGGAATTGCCGTACGTACCGGGCACCATTGTGCCCAACCCATTATGGACTTTTATCAAATCCCCGGAACCGTACGGGCCAGTTTTAGTTTTTACAACACTAAGGTAGAAGTGGATATCCTGGTGGATGGAGTGAAACGGGCTAGAAAGATGCTGCTCTGATAGGTCTCTATCTTTCGGATAAAAGATTGATTCACAAGACGGCAAATTGTACTTTTGAATAAAATTGTAATATGGGCATAGCAGAGATTCAAGAAGAAATCATAGATGAGTTTTCCATGTTTGACGACTGGATGCAACGGTATGAGTATATGATTGAACTTGGGAAATCCCTTCCGTTGATAGAAGCGCAGTACAAAACAGAGGACAACATCATCAAAGGATGCCAAAGTAAGGTTTGGGTACACGCGGAACTGGAAGACAATAAATTGGTGTTTACTGCCGACAGTGATGCCATTATCACCAAAGGGATCATTGCCATTCTGATACGGGCATTCAGTAATCAAAAACCGCAGGACATTATAGATGCTGATACCGATTTTATAGACGAAATTGGATTAAAGGAACATTTGTCCCCAACACGGGCAAACGGTTTGGTAAGTATGGTAAAGCAGTTGAAGCTGTACGCCATTGCCTATCAGACCCAATTAAACTAAAGCAAAAATGAGCGAAGAGACCATGATAGATACCCAAGAACTTGGCGAAAAAATAGTCAAGGTTTTAAAGACCATTTACGATCCGGAAATCCCTGTGGATATTTACGAACTGGGACTGATTTATGACGTGTTTGTAAATGAAGCCAATGACGTCAAGATTCTTATGACCCTTACGTCCCCTAACTGTCCTGTGGCGGAGACACTGCCCGTTGAGGTGGAAGAGAAAGTAAAATCCTTGGATGTATTGAACGATGTTGAGGTGGAAATTACCTTTGATCCCCCTTGGAACCAAGATTTGATGAGCGAGGAAGCGAAGTTAGAATTAGGGTTATTGTAATTTGTTTTAGAGTTGTCAGAAATTAGATGTCTGACATCAGAGTTTTAAAAAATTATATATAAGATGATGATTCAACCTCAAGTACGAAAAATACGACGAGTATGGATAAGGGGTTTGAACGGATGGTTTGCTGGAGGAAAGCTAGGGAAGTAAACAAAGAAATTTATAATCTTACCAGCAAGAGTCATTTTTCCAAAGACTTTGCGTTAAGAGACCAAATAAGGAGAGCTTCTATTTCGATTTCTTCCAATATTGCGGAAGGATTTGGAAGAAAAACAGAGAAAGAGTTTATTTATTTTTTGAATGTTGCTAAGGCCTCGTGCTATGAAGTAAAGTCTCAACTTTATTTAGCGTTAGATGTCGGGTATGTAAGTAAAATTGAATTTGAAAAGACCTATGTAATTTGTGAGGCAATTTCAAAAACTATTTACGGTCTAATTAAACACTTGGAAGAAAAAAATAGCTGATTTCAGACACCAGACACCAGACACCAGACACCAGATATCAGAAATCAGACATCAGACATCAAAACTATGGATGAAATAATAAATAGAGTTGCACAGAGTAAGATCATCACCTTTGACCTTGAGGATTTATATGTCCCTGGTGAACGGATGGTGCTCGATATATCAGAATGGCTGTATGAAGGATTGATTTTACGGGAAAAGGAATTTAGGACGCAATTGGAGGAGCAAGACTGGTCCCAATACCAGGACAAGTATGTGGCTTTGACCTGCGCTTCAGATGCGATAGTTCCAGGTTGGGCCTTTATGTTGGTTACCTCCAAACTGGTTCCCTTTACCAAAAAAGTGGTCCAAGGAGATTTGGAAGTGTTGGAAACCGCCTTGTACCAGGAGCAATTGCACAGTTTCGATTTTTCAGAGTTTGCCGGCAAACCCATTATCATAAAAGGTTGTTCCCATAAGCCAGTACCTCAAAACGCCTATCTAATGGCCATTTCCAAAATCCAACAAGTGGCCAAAAAAGTCATGTATGGTGAAGCCTGCTCGGCGGTGCCGCTTTTTAAGAGGAAATAATGTAGAAATTAGACAAAAATTTGGATAGTATCTCTTTATTCTACTTCACAAAAACAGAAAGTACCGCTGATTCAATTGTTCCTTCTGTAATTTCAAGTTCTAAAGGTGTGGTATTTTTCCATACAACGGCTTGGTAAACAGGTGATTCATAAATGGCACCTCCTACGTAAACATCATCCTTGTAAACATAAAGAGAAGAAGCTGTAGACCCAGTATCGCTGAAGTTTTCAGCTATTCCATTGGTCCATAAAACCGCCCTGTCTTCACTTTCATCCTCTCCGTAATTTGTACCAGCGACGTATACATCTTCTCCAGAAACAAAAACTGAGTATGCCTCTGCATCATTAGACCCATCGGTTAGGGTGGTTGCCTCCCCATTTATCCAAACCTTGGCCAAGGTCACATCATTTTCATTGTTTTCATAACCTGCCACGTAAACATCAGAGCCAACCGCAAATACGGATTGAGCTCTACCATGATATTGCTCATCGGTCAAATCGATTTGTATATTATCTTCCCATAATTTTGGTGTTCCATTAATATTTTGCGGACTTTCTTCATACCCAACCGTGTAAACTCCCGTTTCGTTTACAAAGATGTCTTCTCCTGCTGCTCCTTCTTCTACGTTTATACCATTGGTAAGTGTGCCAGAAACGTTACCGTTTTTCCAAACTCTGGCACTTGAAATATTGTTTTGACCAAGTTCTTCACTTCCGGTCACATATACATCGCCTTCATACACAAAAATTGAACTGGCTCCCGCATATGTGCTTCCATCTGATAGTTGATATAAGAGTTCTCCGTTTTTCCATACCACTGCAGTGGGAAAGCCATTGTCAATAATACCACACACATAAACATCAACTCCATCGACAAATACTGAGGTTGCCGCACTAAATGGAGGGCCCTCGGTCAGGTTCGTGGCTATTCCATTTTTCCATAGTTTGGCGACGGTTTGATCATCTGTTTGTTCAAACCCCACTGCGAAAACACTAGGGCTTACGTTCACCAAACAATTTGTACTTACTTCGTCACTTATAAATGCATTTATTAACGTTTGCCCCTGAGAAATACCCGTGACCTTCCCGTTTTCATCTACGGTGGCAACACTTTCATTATCCGAGGACCAAAGGATATCGCCGACCTCACCAGTCTCTCCGGTAATAGTAGCCTCAAGGGTTTCACTGTCCAGGGTAAATAGTTCTAAGGTACTTTGGCTCAACGTAATTCCTGAACTACCCGCGTTTTCTTCCGTAACCGTAAAAGTTCCAGCAGTATCGGTTTGCCCATCTACGGTAACACTAATGGCCCCAGTGGTGGCGCCTTCGGGAACGGTAACAAAGATTTCAGTGGCAGATGCACTGGTTACCGTTGCGGTGGTATTTCCAATTTTTACTGTGTTGGCACTGGCCGTAGTGCTAAAATTCTGGCCCGTAATAAAGATATTGGTTCCCACCGGACCCGAAGTGGGGCTAAAGCTGGAGATATTGGGTCCTTCGGTTACAGCACCATCGGCACCGTCATCCTTTCCACAGGAAAGAACCACAAAGCTGACCATCAAAACAAGGCATCGGAACAAGTCGTATTTTTTCATGTCATATCTATTTACATTTCGAGCCGTAAAGAAGTTACAAATCAGGGAATTGGGCCGTTCCCAATTGATGAATACCTATTATGGATTGATGTATGTGATTTAGTAGGTAACCTAAAAGTATGATGTACTGAGAGGTGTGTTCCGCGGTACCACTGTTTAAGAAAAGAAAAGGGGCTTAAGCCCCTTAATATCAATATGGTCTTTAACGTTTTATTACAAAATCCGCAAGATTTATGGATTCAGGTAAATTATCTGTAGCAATCACCACAACGTCAACTTCACCGGTTTCCAAATCTATACTTACTATATTGGGTGCGGTATTAAAATCTTGATTCCACATTTCGAAACCAATATACTGGTTTTCATAAATCACGGCACCCCTTGTATTAAGGCCATACGTGTTTTCAGAGGCCTGATTTTCCAAGTAAGTAAGTTCTCCTGTTTCTATATCAATTTTAGCCAATTTGTTAACGGAGTCATGAAAGATATACAATTCATCTGCTGGACTAATGGCCAAATCGGAGAAATCACCTCCTTCAAGTAAGAAATTTTCGGGAATGTTTACGGTAATCGTTTCCCCTGTTTCTAAATTAAACCTTTCTAGATGAGGTTTATCTTCAAAGTTTTCATTTTGAATGGCAAAACCTATATATTCCTTGTTGGATTTGTGATAAACGGCTCCTCTAGTGTTACTTCCGTAGTTAAGGTTAACCGATTCTCCAATGTAGGCCAATTCACCGGTGTTAAGGTCAACCTCTGCCAATCTATGTATATCGGAATCTTGGAAAATGTAGAATCTACCATTTGAGTCCACGATAAAATCATCAAAACCAGAACTGTTTTCGACTCCAATTATGGGAATTACTTCAAAAGAACCAGTATCTAAATCTATTGAAACTATATTCGGTTCAGTTTCATTTTGTTCATTTTGCATTTGAAAACCGACATATTTATTGTCTTGAATTACTGCATTTCGGGTATTGTTTCCGTATGGAATATTACTTCCAATAAATGTAATTTCACCCGTATCAATATCAACCTTGGCCAAACGGTCCTCAGTATATTCAAAAACATAAAATTGTGCTGAGGCACCTATTGTTAAAGTTCCCAATGACTTTGTTTCCTCATTAAAAGTAAGAGTGATTGCCCCACTCACAGCACCTTCTGGTACTTTAACCTGTATACTGTTTTCCGTCACTTCAACCACTTCAGCCATTACGTTTTCAGCAAAAACGATAATGTAGCTGGCATTTGGGTCAAAATTACTACCACTAATGGTTAAAATATCACCTGCGCTGAACGAATCCTCAGGGAGATTTTCAATAGTAGGGAAAACCACGTCCTGAATTGTTTCTGTAACCGTAAAAGTTCCAGCAGTATCGGTTTGCCCATCTACGGTAACACTAATGG
>NZ_CAKZYF010000119.1 GCF_937884665.1 uncultured Allomuricauda sp.
CTTCTTCACCTTGGTGGTAACGCAAGCGTTGCCTTTGAAAATCTTTTAAAATGCGCTCCTTTACTTAAATCATCATTTCATAAAACCTTTTACTGCACAACGCGTAGTAGTACTAATCAAATGAAGGGATCAATACCTTCCCTAAAGACCATGTGAATTTGTTTTAACTTAGTTTCACACATACACAAAGATTTGTATCATTCGGTGAATGCACCCTAGTTGTATGTCAAAAGCTTTAAACCATGAAAAAAATATACGCCATCCTCTTACTTTCTTTGTTCATCCTTTCGCAATGCAAACAGAACGAGTCTAATCTACTTAAAACGGTCACTCTGAAAAGACAAGCCAACGAGGGCGTTGTCGCCGCAAACGGCATGGTGGTCACCGCACATCCCATAGCAACAAAAATCGGCTTGGATGTTTTAAAAAAAGGGGGCAATGCTTTCGATGCAGCAGTGGCGGTGAAGTATGCCTTAGCGGTAGTTTTGCCCAAAGCGGGCAACCTGGGCGGCGGAGGCTATCTGATATACAGGACCTCGGACGGTGAAAAAGGGGCCCTTGATTTTAGGGAAACGGCCCCTGCAGCGGCAAGCCGTGATATGTTTATTGAGGCCAAAACTGATTCTGTGATGAAACAAAAGGCGCTTTTGGGACATTTGGCGACCTGTACTCCGGGCACCGTGGATGGCATGGATAAAATCCATAAAAAATTCTGTACACTACCTTTTCAAACCTTGATCCAACCTGCCATAGATGTAGCCAAAAATGGTTTTGCCATTTCCGACTATGATGCTTGGACCTTTAACCGGGCACAAAAAGAATTTCGAAAAGTCAATGATTCTTCTATGATTTTCATCAGCAAGAAACCTTGGAAGAAAGGTGACTCCCTTATTCAAAATGACTTGTCGAAGACCCTTGAACGTATAAGGGATAACGGACGGGATGGCTTTTATAAAGGGGAAACCGCCCAATATGTCATCGACGAAATAAACTCAGGAGGTGGTATTTTGAGAAAAGAAGATTTAGAGAATTACAGTTCCAAATGGAGAAAACCGATTGAAGGGATTTACCGAGATTCCTTTAATATCATCTCAATGCCGCCCTCGTCAAGTGGAGGAATTATCATCGTCCAGCTATTAAAAGGTTCCAATGCATACGATTTTAAGGAAATGGGGCACAACACCTCTAAAACCGTTCACATAATGACTGAATTACAGCGCAGGGCGTATGCGGACCGAGCCGAGCATATGGGCGACCTCGATTTTTATGAGGTTCCCATTGAAATGCTTTTGGATGAGGAATATATCGCAACGAGAAATGCTTCCATAAATATGGAGAAAGCAACACCATCTTCAGAAATAAAAGCCGGGAAAGTAGATAAAATTGAAAGCCTTGAAACCACGCATTTTTCTATTGTGGACAAAGAAGGGAATGCCGTTTCCATCACCACAACTTTAGTGGGCTATTTTGGCTGTAAAGTATTGGTGGACAATGCGGGATTTTTTTTAAACAACGAGATGAACAATTTTAGTTTAAAACCAGGTTTCCCAAATATTTTCGGCTTAGTGGGTGGTGAAGCCAATGCCATTGCTCCTGGAAAACGGATGTTGAGCAGTATGAGTCCGACCATAGTCGAAAAAAATGGAGACCTGTTCATGGTCTTGGGCACTCCAGGTGGTTCAACGATAATCAATGTAAATTACCAAAACATTGTCAATGTTATCGATCACGGCATGACCATGCAGGAAGCCGTCAATGCCAAAAAGCACCATTCGCAATGGCTGCCCGATGCGATTGTAATGGAAGAAGATGCTTTGGATAGTTTGACCATTTCAAAATTGAAGGAAATGGGGCATACCTCTTTTAGAGTGGTGGAACAATTGGGAAGAACAGAGGCTATTTTAATACGACCTGACGGTTCTTACGAAGGGGCGGCGGACAATAAACGTACTGGTGACGCGATAGCCGGCGGATATTAAAGTAAATGTAAACCAAAGCGAAAAGGTAGTTTTGCTCCTGCCCCGTTCAGTCAAGAATGAAGTGTCCAGCGAAACAATTATAACTTACTTTAAGGAACACTGTACTAGAATCTTCTTCCTCTTTTGAATCCTTCGCTATTCCGTGAACGCCTTGATGACTTGATTACCCACCTGGTAACCCACTTCTAACCCTACTTCGTTATCCGTTCGGAAATGCACGCCTCCCTCAAAACGCGATTCCGAGCATTCTTCAGCAAGCGCATAAAAAAGTGGTTCATCTCTTGGAAACAAGAAACATAGCACCTTGGCGAGAGATCCCGCTACCGTGGTATGCCCGGCGGGATAGCCCGGGAAGTTGGGAGTGTCCACCAAGATGGGCTGAAACGAAGCATCGTACTGAAAAGGTCGGATTCCCCAAAAGTGATATTTTCCATCCCATGCGGCAATGATAGCATCGAAACGTGCAGTATGGAACACCGCATTCGCAAAGGAGGCTTCCAATGGATTCAGATTAAATTCGAGGATTTTCCGTTCAATTAATCGGTCCCAAATTGGTTCGCTTTTCCACTTCCAAGCTATTTCACTGGTTTGATTTGCCGCGTTAAATTGTCTGAGCTCCTCCATGTCCAAAGACCAGTCTGTGGGAGGCGGACCCGGCCTAAATTGATTGGCACGAATAAGTGTAAGGGGCTTCCATTGTTTTTTCATTGGATCCCAAGGACCGGGATTCCCGGACCACAGACTATCCGATTTAGGTACGTTTCCATCCCAACGAAACGCTGTTCTATCGCCCTTGGCATATTCGATATACTTTTCAGCGATTTTTTGCCCGATTTCCAGTCCATTTTCGATATCGGAGAGAAATTGTAGCCCTGTGGCCAAGCGGGCCGATTTAAAAGCGGTTAGATTACTGTCCAGTACATCTTTTTGCTCTGGAAAATAATAGTGTATCACGCTATGGGCTGCTCCGGCTGCGGCGCTCCAGTCGCAGATAAAAGTGGAAAATTCTGGCTTCGGCCCCAACTTTTTAACGCGGGCATCATACTCGTAAACTGCTTTTTGATAGTATGCCTTTTTGTGCTTCCAAACCTCTACCATGGCGTCATAGATAGAAAGGTGCATAATCGCCACGCGACCTCCGTTTTTATGTCCCTTATGTCTTTTGCCGACTTCCATAAGAAGTTGATGCCATCGATAGGAAGGGTAGGCACCGTTCCAATACTTAATGGACCAAAGGTCAGCTTCATCAGTTTCCTTCTGAACAGAAATTATTTCTTCGACTTCATCGCCCAAAAGTTCTTTATTGAGAGGTGAGATACTATCCGCGAGTTCAAACTTGAAGGGATTGTAGGTGGATGATATCATTTGGCCATATCCAATACTCGGTTTGATCAGCATTGCTATCATACCTAAAGTGCACAGGACAAACAGTTTGAAAGTTTTGGCCAGAAGCTCCATCTACAAATCTTGAATTTTCCTGAAATTTAATACAAATAGAACAGCTGGCAAACACTTAAGGCTTTCGGTATTTAGCTCGGTATTACAAGGAACCCATGAACCTCAAATGCCTCATGTCTTTCATGGATACAAGTATTTACTTTTTTCATTTGTAACACAGAGAACAGTTTCCGTCAAAAAATGGGGATAATTTAAAATACCACTACTAAAAAATGCTTTGCTAATTTTGGCCGTGGAACCTTATTCCTTGTTTTCGCTACTTGGAGCTAGCCAGCTCTTAGAATTGTTCCCAAGCCATTTCCAGCGCCTTAAAACCTACGGAATCATAATTTTCCAAATCCTCTTTGTCAAAAGGAAAATAATCATTTTGTCCAAAAAATGCTTCCGTGAGTTCAGCGAAATATTCACCTTCGCTGGTCAGTGCATAAGCTTCTTGAGCCGTTGAATAATTACCGTTACCCAAATCGTACGCAACATTTTTGTAAAGATTTGAGCTAATTGCGTTCTGATAGGCTTCGGTAATTGCTAGCCGGTTCGCATCATTGTTCGACATGGAATGATGATAACCATGTGCAAGTTCATGCAGAACTAAAAATGGTTGGTTCTTGTTGGTCCAGTTGATGAAATTTTTGATGTTCGATATTTCAATCGCACCGGCTTTTTCTGTAATGTATCCGTTTTGCATGAGCCATACCGCAGAAGGATGGAACACTGCCGAACCATTGGTGGTTTGCCAGTCCACAAAAATGTTGACGGCTTGCAGTTGATTCAAAATGGTCTTGTTCAAACCCAGTTCGGTTACATCTATCAGTTTCCGTTCCAACAAATCCAATGCCTCTTGGGTCATCGCCTCATCATTGGTAAAGGCCTTATCTTCCACAAAAACGTTGAAACCTACCAACTCGTAGTAGGTATACCCCGCTACTTGTAGAAGAACCTGACTTTCCTGTTCGGGATCTATCGAACGGTCATCTTCAGAATCGATAGGCCCATTTTCAGAAGAACAGGAAAGGGCCATAAAAATCAAAATTGGGAATAGGTGTATAAATTTCATCGGGATAGGGTTTGTTACGATTTACATTTTAGCTAAGCGTTCCCGGAATTCATCTCCCATTACTTAAAACGTAGCAGAAGACGTTAAATTACATACCAATAACAATTGAGATGGACATATACCCTACCCTAACCCTTAAACAATCAATTTTGCTAGGCTTGTTCTACCTGTCCTGAATTGTGATACTGTTTCTTACCTCGGTTCGGGAAATAGAGAAATCAAGGCAGTGAGACCCTATCCTTTTACTCGAAGAGATAGCAAGCAATTTGGTACTTTTGGAACCTTTAGCGTTCCCCTCCCAGAGATGATTTTTTAATCTAGTGGAACATGGACAGGAAAAATTCCATCTAAAATCCATAGCTCCCTTTTTTTAGTAACAGGCGACCCCGAAGGCCCTAGAAACCTTTATGAACAAAAAGTTGAAACAACTTCTTCTTTCGGGTTACTCAAAAACCCTTAAATCTATCTTTGCTTCTTTTCCGAACGTACCTAAAAAAGATGTTACTACCATAATTCTTCAACCCAGCTTAGTGAAAACCGAGCCACGAAGGAAGAACCAAAGTTTACCTGACACACCTATTTATGTTTTGAGCAGACGAATGGGAAGGATAAACTCCTAAAAAAGTGAGTTGGTAAATGGAATTACTTCCCTCACTTCATAAGTCTTCGTCCTTCTCAATCATCCGACAGATTTTTATTCATTGTCATTGATCAACATAGGCGTCTTTCCATCAGTAACTATGATTTTTGTGTTGGGCGAGGTAGCCAGATTATTAAATGCCTCAATACTTCTGATTTGAATGATTTCATCACTTAAACCCTCAGAAAGTATTTGTTGGGCATCCCTTTCCCCTTGGGCATTGATGATTTTTCTATCAGCTTCTAATTTAGCCTGTTGTAATACAAATTCCATCCTTAACGCGTCCTGCTCAGCTTGTAATTTTTGTTCTATGGAACTGGCCAGTCCCGGAGGAAGTTGAATGCTTTTCATCAAAACGGCGATCAGTTCAATGCCATCTGCCTGTTTTTTTAGGTTTTCGTTCATTTTAACCTTAATCTCCTCTTCTATATTTGCACGCATGCCCGAATGCATATCCTTTGCAAAAAATTTGGCACAGACATCAGATGAGGCAGAACGGAACACACTTGTGATAATAGATTCATAATCCCTACCGAGATTTTGAAGGACACTTGGAATCTTGTTACGTTCAAGTCGATACAAAATGGAAATTTCAGAATCAACACTGAGACCCTCTTTACTCGGCAATGTCAAAAAAAGTTTGATGTTATTGGTCTGTGTGGACTCTTTTATCACTTTACTGGTAAAAGGATTAAAAAAAACAGTACCCTCGGTTGCTACTTGATCATCAAATTTACCCAATGTCTGTTTTACTCCCGCTTCTCCGGGACGAATCACCGCACAATTGATAAATAGAAATGCAGAAGGAAACGCTAATAAAATTACTTTTTTCATATTGTCTTTAATTTTATGGAAACTGATAAAACTACACGAAGTGACCTTTATTGACGAGCATGCAGCTGTGTGGTCCTGGTCTGTGGCATTTCGTTGCCCAACCTGCGTCAATCTTTCCTTTTCGGCATATTATGCCTCGAGGTCTCCATAGGCCTCAACTATTTTTGGGCTGTTAAAGGTTGAGCTGATCGCTAGTAATCAACTAATGGGTCCTGTTTAATCAGCAAATCAATGCCAGGGAGATAAAGGTCATTTTCATGTCGCCGAACTTTTCGGCTTTTTTTGACAAATCTTTGTCTATAATGTTGACCACTTTCTTAAAAATATTGAACAAAACCCATTTTAGGAAATCAAATACCTTCAGTTCTGCAGATTTGTGACCGATTTAACACTAAATCCGCAAACCTGAAGTTTCACTGACCAAGAAGTCAAGGTTTTCTGCTCGGATGCTTAGGTGCTCCCCTATTTTCCGGATCAGTCCCGAAGCTTATCTCCGAAATCGATAAGTCGCTTTAATCAAAAAGATATTTTGAGGTCTGTTGTTGAACAAATTATTACGTAAACCTTCAAAAAGCCCTTCTTCAGAATTTCCAAATGTTGAAATATCCTGGGACCAAACCAAAAATAATTCTGACCCTCTGATATATTCCCAGCGCAATACCATATTTGATCTCCATTGAACAAATTCAAAATCCGGATTTGGAAGGGAATACTCAAATAGGGAATCATTGTCCAAATCAAATCCGATGGTTCCTTCAGGAGTTCGAAGGGTTTGGTCCTCAGTTATTCCAATGAATCTATTATTTATGTTTCCGGCCGTAGGTTCTCCCACAAAGGTATAATCCCTATATCTTCCCCTTGAAATAAAGGGCTGCCCCCAATATTGAACAGTCAAGTTAGGTGTGATGATATAATCCAAACGCAAGGGAAAACTTAAGGTTCGCTGTTCGATAAATCCATTGATATAGCGTTCTTTTGGGTTGGATGTTTCATTAAAAACGGTGTTTACATATTGATATTTATCATTATTTATGGTGTAGGTCGGTGCTATCGCTAGTTGCAGGGCGTTCGTGGGCTGGTAGGTAAGTTGTCCACTTACGGAATAGTTGAACAGCGAACGGTCCGTGCCCCATAAAAAACTTTGGGTATAATTAATTCGGAGTTTATCCCGGCTATCGGATATTATTCCTTGCCTGAAGGAATATTGAGCGGGAAACTTCAATCTGGGACCCCCCCGAAGCGCAAAGTTTGAATAGTTAATGGGTCTGTAGGTGATACCACCATTTATAAACCAGTTGTTGTTTAGATTTACGAATCCATTTGCGTCAAAGGTGACATCATTTAGTCTTCCGGAAAAATCAAAAACCGAGCGATGTCTGTAATTTAGTGTATATGAGCGCACCTTTTCCATGGGTTTGGTAGTTCGGTAACTCAACCAAGAATATTGACGGAAATCATCCGCCTGTCTCTGAAATCCAACATCATTCAACTCTAGTTCCGGAGAGTTCCAGGAGATTCCATTTTCAAATCGCCAATTTCCAGATGCCTTCCCTATCTGAATGTTTCCACCGGTCCCTGTTAGTGACGTTCTATTCTCATCAACTTCAACATGTGGTGAATCCACTCTCTGAAAAAGCCTTACAAAAGAGTTCTGTGTTCTACGGATTGCGTCCTGGCTACCCCTAACATGACTGAAAATTACATTCGCTCCCAAATAGTACCTTCTGTTTTTCCATTGGTGTCTTAAATCGAACCCACCCGAATAGGCGGCCTCATGTAAAAAATCAAGATTATCCGTAAGACTTCTATTCGTTGCCGTAAAAATGCCGCCAACGTAACTATTTCTATTGTTAAAGTCTTTTTGCAATCGGCCCACCAAATAATTTGTCAAGGGTTCAATGGCTTCCTCCCTTGAATTTGTACCATCTGAGATGGTAGCGTTTTCTTCGGCAGTTAAACTTTCCAATAATCCTATGGACCAACCATTCCTGGTCTTACCACTAAACTTCGCTGCACCCAGGATAGTGCTTACAACAGGTTGGTCCACGAATTCACCTGATTGAAATTGTGCAAATCCTTGCGGGGCCCTACCAATTCGTCTTGAGTAAAAAATATTGTCGAAACCATTGGTGTACAGGGACCTCGAGGTAGCATAGCGATAATCAAAGATATTTTTGTTTTCAATAAAAAAGGGACGCTGTTCGGGAAAGAAAATTTGAAATCCGTCCAAGGCAATGGCCGAAGGGTCCGCTTCTACTTGACCAAAATCTGGATTTATGGTGAAGTCCATAGTTAAATCATTGGTTATCCCTATTTTGCCATCAACTCCGGCATTCAATTGATTGTCGTTTCCATCTCGAAAGGGATTTCCGACTTCCGGTTCATACGTGGTATTTGAGGAGACCACGAAGGGCTGTATTTCCAGTTGCTTTTGTGGTTCAAGACCTTTAAGTCCTCTTAATTCCCCAAAAGAACTTACCCAACCTGGCGCATTTAAAGGGGTTCGTTGCCATACCGAACGTTCCTCGTTTCTGAAAAAACGCCTCGTGGATTGGATGCCCCATACTTGGTCTTCTTGTTTTCCAAATCTCAGTTGACTTAAAGGGATTTTGACCTCCGCCGTCCATCCTTCATCATCAATGTGGGTCTTTAGATACCAGATGGGGTTCCAGGTACTGTCCCAATTCTGACCGTCATTTGTAACAAATTCATCACCGATAACACCGGAAACAGATGAAGTAAAGGAAAAGGCGGTTCGCAAATCATAAAAACTGTCAATATTGATTTCCACCCAGTCACCATCAAACCCATCCCTGCGCGATAGTCGTTTTACGATAGCGTCCGGGCTGGAATCAAAACACCTAAAACCGACATACAGGTTTTTTTGGTCATATAGTATTTTCATTTGAGTAGGTTCTGAAGGAGATGTATTTTCTTCTGGGGTGTATTCGACATAGTCCCCGCTCCAAGCTACCAAATTCCATATTTCTTCATCTAATTTTCCATCTATTCTTGGTGGGCTCTTGTCCCCTATCGACTGCGTGTAATATACTTTTTTAGGGATCGAGTCTTGAGCAACAGATGGGATTACGAGGAATAAGGAATACGTAGCGAAAAATAGAAAGCGTTTACAGGAAAAAATGGTGTTTGGCATAATACCAGTAATTGAAAGGGGTTGTTGAATCAGTTTCCAATGGCACACTATTGCATTTATCGCGATAAACACTTTTCCTCGATTGTATCCATGGGATAAATTCCAGAACCCAAAATTGGAAAGACAACCGCACTGGCGGATTTGGTTCCTAAATGAATGTTGTCGATTCTCTTTAAGAGATTGATAAAAACTTCCCGCAGAAGAATAGGATTACTTATAACTTTCCCACTTATCTTCCCTAATTTTTTAAAGTTATTTTGATTGAATTTGAATGGCTCAACGGATATTACATTGTCCAGGTTCGCTATGACGGTTTTGCCATTTCCGACAAATCTGGGACACCTACATATCAGGTGTCTTTCCGTATCTGTAAAATATCGAAATACTTGGTGAATGTTCCATTTACCATTTTGATGCGAAAATGATAGCTTATTGCCACGAATTGATTTGAAAAAATTACCACGCTTCTCGAAACTTTTTATCAACTCCAGGATATCACCCAAGGTATTTAAAGATTTAAAACAGTACCTATGAGGCCCATATTTAAAAAAATCTTGAATTGTCATTACCAATGGATTTAAAATTATTTTATATTCTCAAAACTATGGCATATTTTTACTATTGAATATTATTTTATTTTATATATATTATATATTTATTAATTATATTATAATAAATTTCAATAAAAGTTAATAAATGAAATTAGATAGAATCAATTGTATAATTCTAGAAGAATTACAGAACAATGCTAGGGTCTCGGTTAAGGATATCGCAGCAAAAGCAAACATTTCTTCCCCTACCGTCACCGAACGCCTATCAAAAATTGAAGAAGCGGGTATCATTGATAGCTATAGGGCAAACCTGAATATGGAGAAAGTCGGCTATTCTCTTGGTGTTTACATTTCAATAAAAATCCGATTTGGACACGTTGAACGATTCGAAAAGCATATTTCCGAAATTCCGGAAATCTTCGAATGTCACAAACTGACAGGTCACGATTGTATGCTTATGAAAGGATATGTTCGGGATCCCAAGCACCTGGAGGAATTGAACTCAAATTTATCCATCTATGGCGAACTTACCACATCGTTAATACTGTCATCTTTGGTAAAATACAAAACCCATGTTCCCAAGGGTTAAGTAATCTTATTAAACAAAGTGAGGAAAACTAACCAACAAGCGTGTAGGTTTCCCGTACTGAAATACTTGTATTTTGTTTTTTCAGTCGCCCATCATAAAAATTCTTGTGATAAGTGAACCAGGTAGTCCTAAAAAAAACAGCTGAACTCTCAACATAGTGGTCTTTTGATATAATGACTTAGAAATTCCTATTGTATGGTCGCTATCCAACTAGACATCTATTCTCAAATTATGGGAAAAGGTTTATTCGTTTATACCGCCATTGTATTCAAACAATTCTTATGATAAATCAATATCTATCCCAACGAACGAAACCTTCTATAAAGGAGTCAAAAATCCATTATCTTAGTTCCAACCGTAAAAAAATATAGAGAGGTGATCTATAAGCTCAAATCGTGGCACATGATGACTCGACCCAAACAACGGCCGCGCATTTCCGATTAAAATCTTGAAAAATGAATAGCACCAAAGAAAATGCGCTTTCGATTGCAAGTTCACTAGTGTTTTTTCTAATGTCGATAAGTTTATTGGCACAAAACCCAATTATTCGGCATGTTCGTACAGCCGATCCATCAGCACATATTTGGGATGATAACGGAACCCTATGGATTTATACTTCTGGAGATCCTGATGACGCGGTGGACTACACAACCATGGATGGATACCGGGCATTTTCCACTACCGATATGGTCAATTTTAAAGACCACGGGGTTATTCTTCATTCGAAGGATATTTCCTGGGGTGTTCCCGGTTTTATGTTTGCACCGACCTTTGCCTTTAAAAATGGAAAATATTATTGTATTTATCCACACGCTTACGATAGTGTGGAGTTCAAGGATAAGTTCTATTGCGGTGTTGCCGTGAGCGATGTTCCCCAAGGACCTTTTAAGGATATTGGGATTATCGAAGGAGTTTCTGGGAATTGGATAGATCCCTGCGTGTTTACCGATGATGACGGAACCAGCTACCTATACTGGGGAGTGTACCAACCAAAAGTAGCTAAACTCAAGGACAACATGCTTGAATTAGCTGAAGAGCCAAGAGACATTGATTATGGGGAGGATAATTTTTTTGAAGCAGTATATATGCATAAAAAAGATGGTCTTTACTACTTTTCTTATAATACGGGTACAAGAGGACAAAAAGGTGGCGACTATTCAATCGGGGATAACCCCTATGGCCCTTTTGAACACAAGGGTGATATTAATCCATGGCAGTTACAGGACCATCACTCAATTATTGAATTTAAAGGGCAATGGTATTTCTTTTATCACGTAGATGATTGGAATGGTGGCACCGGTTTTAGACGCAATACCTGTGTGGAGTATTTGGATTACAATGAAGACGGAACCCTAGTTCCCGTGAAAAGAACAAAAAAGGGAGTTGAAGCCGTAAAGTAATTTTCGAAATTTAGGAACAAAAAAATTAAAACAGCTTACAATCTGAGGTGAAATACATGACCCGAAAAGTATAATTCAAACACAAAAAAAAGTAGTGAACACCTTATAAAGCGGGACCTAATCGCAATCAGAAACGGTATTTTTCCTTTGAACCTATCTTTTGCAATTTTCAAAAAGAACGGGATGGTCATTAAAATAACCTCCAAACACGGAACCGGCCTCTTCCCTGCCCCGACAAAAAAATTCTTGTTTTTTTCCTTAAATCTTACAAAAAGATACCTACAATAGTCCAGGGTCTTTAATGCAGTAAATGTTGAAGTTACAACAAGGGACACGGGCTATCTTGGGACAATAGTAAGAGAATTGATGGTTCAACCTATCTCATTAGCAGAAACCCTGCAAATCGCTATCGCCTCTTTCAACGGTTTCAAAAAATCTTGAAGTAATGTTTAATACGAAATGAACCCGTATTTAACGTAAATCGTCCCATTTTTAGAACGTTCTTCCCGTTTTTCTATCTGACCCACTGATTTGGAATGATCGGCAAAAACCAAAGGTGTTTTCTAAACGAAATCAAGTGTATCAAAAGAAGTGCGCAATATAGACTTCTGTTCAACCCCGAGCCAGTTGCTGAGAATCGTAGCGTAAATGCTCCTAAAATCGATATCATATTTAAGGTCGTTGTTCGCGTCTAAATCATTTAGGTTCGGACCAGAATTAAAGAACCCCGGTTTCTTCAAGTTTTTACTAATAAGGAATACGTTGTTTGCCGCACCATGATCCGTACCGCGTGAGGCATTTTCCTGTACCCTTCTGCCAAACTCAGAGAATGTTAGTATCAAGGTGTTTTCCAAAGTGCCGTTATCATCCAAATCTTGTACAAAGGTTTCAACAGCGTCACTATAAATATGTAGCAAACGGGACTGGGTGTTCACTTGGTTGGCGTGGGTATCAAATCCCCCCATGGATACGTAGTACATTTGGGTGTCCAACCTAGAATTGATGAACTCCGCAGTGGTTTTCAGCTGTTTGCCGAAAGGATTGTCAGGATACTGTTTTTTGGAAGGATTGGTCTTTGAAGTTTCATAAATATACTTTGCAGAAGAACGTGCCTCTATCATGGTTTTATAAAGATACCCAAGATTATGTTCGCTTAAATGCTGGTCCGTTTGCTGGTTCAATATCTTTTTAAAATAGGGCGTATTCATGTTGTTGTGCAACAACTTGGCATTTTTGGTGGCAATACCGTTCATGTTTTCGCCTTTTAGCATTAGTGAAAGGCTATCGTCAATTTCAATGGCATTGTACGGTTTTTGCCCGTGGGATTCTATATAGCGACCCATCCATCCCGAGGTCAAATATTCGTCACTTCCGCTCGCGGTGTGCCAAATGTCCGTAGACCTAAAATGCGAGCGGTCGGGATTCGGGTATCCAACATTGTTCAAAATGGCCAAGTACCCCTTGTCATACAGACGCATCAAAGGTTTTAGTTGGGAATGGAAGCCCAGGGTATCGGTAATTTTGATAAGGTCATTCGATTTCACGGCCAATTGAGGCCGGCTACGATAATAAATATCGTTCGTATACGGTATAAGCGTATTTAATCCGTCATTGCCACCGGACAACTGAATGACAACCACACGTTTATGGTTCGCACCGCCCAAAACCGAGCTTTCTACTGCTTTGAGAAAATTTGGAACCAAGAGTGTGCCACTGGCCAAACTACTACGTTGAATAAATTCCCTTCTTTTCATAATTTGCCTTTTAACACAATTGATATTCCGGTATCGACATGAGCTGAACCAAATATTCTTTTGGGTCTAAATTGGTAAGGGTATCTAAAAAAATCAAGGTGTCTCCATCAATCTTACCTCGAATGAGACTTTCCCTTATCTCATCTCTGTTCAAGGCTAAAAACTCAAGGTCGAAAATGGTCCAATCTTTTTCAACATCCAATTTTCTAGCTCTTTTCCGGGAATCTGCATAGTATTTTTCAAAGGAATCTTCAAAGTCCCCTTTTTGGTCTACGTTGATTACTGCGTCGTTCAGCAGTACAGAGGGTAGTTTCATACGGAAAAGCAGCGTATTGCTATCGATCCAATTGCGGTCTTGCTTCCATCCGGCCACATTGGGCGGGTAGAGCAAAACTTGTCCCATTGTCCGTTGGAGATAAAGTAGCTGCTTTTCTTTTGCAAAGGTGAGCGGAACAATTCTTTGGATGCCCACCAATAGCTCCATGGGAGATTTTATCTTAGCACCAATGTTCTCGTCCTCATAAAACCAATCTGAGAGCAAGATATGTTCCATGAGTTTTTCGATGTTGTACTTCGGATAGAAAACGGCCACCATTTCATTTAAATGTTGTTGGTTAACCCTGGGATTAACAAAATAGCGGTATACCTTTTCACATATAAATCGGGCACATTGCTTTTGTTGTAAAATGATATCGATAATGGCATTCCCATCAAAATTTCCACTTTTTCCCAGAAAAACCTTAACCCCCGTATCATGTTTCTTTTGCCTAAGGAAAAATTTCCCATTGGGCCTAAAAGACCAACCGGGAAATGCTCTTGCCGCTTCCTTGATATCATATTCGGAATAGTGGCCTTCTCCCAAGGTGAAGAGTTCCATGAGCTCACGGGCAAAATTTTCATTTGGTTTTTCCTTCACATTCTGCCGATTGTTCAAGTATTTGCTCATAGCCGGTTCTTTGGCAACCGCTTTTAAAAAATCTCCAAGATGGCCCAATGCATGTTTCCTTAGCGTATTGTTATACTGTTGCACATGGAAAATATGATTGTCCCTACAGACAAAAACATTCGCCCAAAACAAGACCATTTTTTCGCGAAGTTGTTGATCCGTTGTAACTAAACGGGAAATCCATGCACTATTATAATCCTTGATTTTTTGACGGCTCTTTTTTCGCAGTTCCTGCCGAATTGCCCTGCTAAGCTTTTGCCTACTATCATTATCAATAAAGTCATCCAACTCAGCTAGGTCGATTTTTAAGGGGTCGGTTTCCTTTGATTTCGAAAACAATTGTGCGACAACATCTTCCTTCTTAAGCCCAGAAAGTGAAGGTTTTTCATTCGGTAGAATACCAAAGCCTACACGACTGTAAAGATGTTGTATCGCCTTCGTTTCCATAAGGTTTATATT
>NZ_CAKZYF010000120.1 GCF_937884665.1 uncultured Allomuricauda sp.
TATACCGTCATCGTCACTGTCGATGTCCAGATGGTCCGAACGGCCGTCACCGTCATTATTTAATGGATCAATTCCTTCATTACCATTCCCTTCGTAAGCGTCATCCAAACCATCATTATCAGCATCAGTACCACTTGGCGGTATGTAGTTATCCGCTGGCTGGCTTTCTACATTGTCCAAGATACCGTCATTGTCACTGTCGATGTCCAAATGGTCTTCAACACCGTCTCTATCGGTATCTTCACAAATTTGGGGGGCTATTTGCAACGAGATAAGATTGTCAACATTTGAGTTCGTTGTAAAATAGGTTACTTCTTGAATCGTTGATATGGAATTCCAAACAAATTCTTCGTCGTTAAAAATATCTTCAGAAGTGACGTTTTGAATGAAATAGTCATTATCCTGAACCGTACCTATAATACCGTCTGGAAGTTCCGTATCCAATTCGTATATACCTCCGTCCTCGGCAATAATCCCATCCTTGCTCATTGCTGTTACTTTTACGGAATGAATGGCCTTAACATATATAGGAACCGAACCGGAGAAAGAAAATGTTATGGGTGCGTCGTTTCGAACTGCAAAGCGACCATTTCCATGAACACTTGCTCCATTCACTTCGACAATAACACTTCCCATATCAAGTCCAAAATTTGCACTTACATCAACGGCACCACTTAATTTGCCAGAAAAATTCGCTGAAGTGAACCCAAAGTCCATTGGGTTGACATTTTTGAAAATCAAGGCATTGCACTCTTTTACATCGAGTATCCCGTCATTATCATCGTCTATATCGATAAAATCAGGAATCCCATCCCCATCAGTATCTTTAGATACTATGCTAGGCGGTTTCTCCGATGTAACATTGAATGAAACTAATAGCGGAGTTATAAGAAAAAACAATAAGAAAACGAGCGTAAAGGAAAATCTTCCTTCACTTCCATTCAAGAAAGTATTTTTTTCCATAAATGACAGTTTTGGTCAACTAATCACCATGGCTTTTTCGGTTGATTTTTGGAATAAGAATTGGGGCATTCTTGTCCAATACTATGGTTTTTATTCAAAGGGTATTGCCAAAAAACCTTACGACATAATTAAAACATTTGAAAGTTTTCACCTACTTTAATCGATGAAGTACCGTTTACCCAATATTACTTACCACATATATGGATACGTTTCTAACTTCACTTCGGATGACATGAGACCGAAATAAATCTTAACATTCATGAAAATTACTTTGCTTTTCTCAAAACGAAAGCGGAGTGTTACTTTTTTTGTCACTATTCTTTTAACAATTTGACCGGTTCTGTAATTCTTATGCAGCTTTGGATAATTACTTTATTTTTGCCCAAATTTTTTAAATGGATTTTAAGCAGGAAATCGCGCGCAGACGCACATTTGGCATTATTTCCCATCCAGATGCGGGGAAAACCACCTTGACGGAAAAACTGTTGTTGTTCGGGGGGGCCATTCAGGAAGCGGGCGCGGTAAAAAGCAATAAAATCAAAAAATCTGCGACCAGCGACTTTATGGAGATTGAACGTCAGAGAGGGATTTCGGTGGCTACTTCTGTTTTGGCATTTCGCTATAAAGACAAAAAGATAAATATTCTTGACACGCCAGGCCACAAAGATTTTGCGGAAGATACCTTTAGGACCCTTACCGCTGTAGATAGCGTGATCGTAGTGATTGATGTGGCCAAAGGCGTGGAGGAGCAGACCGAAAAACTCGTGGAAGTCTGTAGAATGCGCAATATTCCCATGATTGTTTTCATCAATAAATTGGACCGTGAGGGAAAGGACGCCTTTGACCTTTTGGATGAAGTTGAACAAAAACTGGGGCTTTCCATAACCCCGTTGAGTTTCCCCATTGGGATGGGTTATGATTTTAAAGGCATTTACAACATCTTTGAAAAGAACATAAACCTCTTTAGTGGGAACAGCAAACAGAATATTGAGGAAACTATTGCTTTTGATACAATTGAAAGTCCTGAGCTTGAAAATATCATAGGCGAATCATCTGCTCAAGAACTCCGGGATAACCTCGAACTGGTTCAAGGGGTTTATCCCAGGTTTGATAAGGCAAGTTATCTAAATGGGTTACAACAGCCTGTTTTTTTTGGTTCAGCGCTTAATAATTTTGGGGTCAGGGAACTATTGGACTGCTTTATCGATATTGCCCCAACTCCCCGAGCGAAAATGGCGGAAGAGCGACTTGTAGATGCAACAGAAACAGATTTCTCAGGATTTGTTTTTAAGATACATGCTAATATGGATCCCAAACATCGGGATCGTCTAGCGTTTGTCAAAATAGTATCGGGTATGTTTAAACGCAACACCCCTTATCTGCACGTTCGGCATGATAAAAAACTGAAGTTTTCCAGTCCCAATGCGTTTTTTGCCGAGAAAAAAGAAATTGTTGATGTTTCCTATCCCGGGGATATTGTGGGTCTACATGACACGGGAAATTTTAAAATAGGTGATACGCTTACCAGCGGCGAAAAACTCACTTATAAAGGGATTCCCAGTTTTTCACCAGAACACTTTCGATATATCAACAACGCTGACCCAATGAAGGCCAAGCAATTGAACAAAGGAATCAATCAATTAATGGACGAGGGCGTCGCACAGCTGTTCACTTTAGAAATGAACGGTAGAAAAGTAATAGGGACGGTCGGTGCGTTACAGTATGAGGTAATCCAATATCGCCTTGAACACGAATACGGTGCGAAGTGTTCCTATGAGAACTTCCCGGTACACAAAGCATGTTGGGTGGAACCGAGCGATACCTCCAACGAAGAATTCAATGAGTTTAAACGTGTAAAACAAAAGTTTTTGGCCTCAGATAAACAGGGGCAATTGGTTTTTTTGGCTGATTCTCCTTTTTCACTGCAAATGACCCAGCAAAAGTACCCGTCGGTGAAACTTCACTTTACCTCGGAATTCGATTAAGACGCTAGAAATCGGATTGGTTTTTTACGCTTCTCCTGTTGGGCCAAAATTCAAGGGAATTGTAGGTTGCTCGTAGTCCTTGATGGTTCCATGTGCCTTTTCAAATCGGGCCACATTATCATGTAAAGCTTTGAGAAATTTTTTGGCGTGTTGCGGGGTCAGGACAATTCTACTTTTGACCTTGGCTTTTGGTGCTCCGGGCATCATACTAATAAAATCGACCACAAACTCGGAGACAGAGTGGTTGATTATCGCCAAATTGGAATAAATACCTTCCGCAGTTTTCTCGTCCAGCTCTATATTGATTTGTTTTTGTTTTTGATTCTGGTCCGCCATTCTTGCTAACTTTTGTGTAAAAGAAAACCCTGACCAAGAGATCAGGGTTTATCTTTATCTAGAATTTAAATTCCTCTTTTCGGGCCATGATTTCATCATATTCCTCTTTGGAACCTACAATGATGCTGTCATAATCTCGCATACCGGTACCTGCAGGAATTTTATGCCCCACAATAACATTCTCTTTCAAACCTTCCAAGGTATCGACTTTACCATTAACGGCAGCTTCGTTCAATACTTTGGTAGTCTCCTGGAACGAGGCCGCAGAGATAAAGGACTTGGTCTGCAAAGACGCACGGGTTATCCCTTGCAATATTGGGGTAGCCGTAGCTGCTACCGCATCCCTTGCGGTCACCAAATTTTTATCCTCCCTTCGTAAAATGGAGTTTTCATCGCGCAATTCACGAGCGGTAATTATCTGACCGGGTTTCAGATTTTCGGAATCTCCGGCATCTTCAATGACCTTCTTACCGAAAATCTCATCATTTTCGCGAATGAAATCGTCTTTGTGTACCAATTGATTCTCCAAGAACGTAGTGTCCCCTGAATCCTCAATTCGTACTTTACGCATCATTTGACGTACTACTACTTCAAAGTGTTTATCATTGATTTTCACCCCTTGAAGACGATATACTTCCTGTACTTCATTCACCAAGTACTGTTGTACAGCGGATGGTCCCTTAATGGCTAGGATATCCTCAGGCGTAATTGATCCATCGGACAAGGGCATACCCGCGCGTACATAATCATTTTCCTGAACCAAAATCTGGTTGGATAGTTTGACCAAGTACTTTTTGATTTCACCGGTTTTGGACTCGATGATAATCTCACGATTACCTCTTTTGATTTTTCCGAAGGAAACCACACCATCAATCTCGGATACAACCGCTGGGTTAGAGGGATTTCTAGCCTCAAAAAGTTCGGTTACCCGTGGAAGACCTCCTGTAATATCTCCAGCTTTTGCCGATTTACGTGGAATCTTCACCAAGATTTTTCCTTCTTTTATTTTATCCCCATCGTTTACCATAATGTGGGAACCAACAGGCAAGTTATAGGAACGAAGGGTTTCCCCTTTACCATCTTTTATCAAAAGTGTGGGAATAAGCTTTTTGTTTCTAGATTCAGAAATTACCTTCTCTTGGAAACCGGTCTGCTCATCAATCTCTACCTGATACGTGACACCTTGCTCAATATTCTCATAAGCAATCTGACCCGTAAACTCGGAAACAATTACCCCATTGTAGGGATCCCACTGACAGATAACATCACCATTTTTAATGGTATCTCCATTTTTTACAAACAACTGCGAACCGTAAGGAATGTTGTTTGTACTCAATGTGATACCTGTATTTGCATCTACTACTTTGATTTCAGAGGTTCTGGAAATTACAATATTGGCTTTTTCGCCTTCACTATTTTCACCGACAACCGTTCTTAAATCCTCAATCTCCGCAACACCGTCAAACTTGGCCTGCAACTTATTGTCTTCAGAAATGTTCCCTGCAATACCTCCTACGTGGAACGTACGAAGCGTAAGCTGCGTACCAGGTTCACCAATAGACTGAGCTGCTACAACACCAACCGCTTCACCTCGTTGGACCATTTTATTAGTTGCCAAGTTTCGGCCGTAGCACAATACACAAATCCCTTTTGGGGCTTCACAAGTCAGTGGTGAACGCACTTCAACTTTTTCAATTGGAGCTGCATCCACTTTCTTTACATCTACCTCGGAGATTTCCTGGCCCGCTTTTAACAACAGTTCCTCTGTCAACGGATTATATACATCATTAAGCGACACCCTACCTAGGATACGTTCGCCCAATGTTTCTACCACCTCTTCATTTTTCTTTAAGGCTTCCACCTCAATACCACGTAGGGTACCACAATCCTCTATGTTAATAATGACATCCTGGGATACATCTACCAAACGACGGGTCAAGTATCCCGCATCGGCCGTTTTAAGCGCAGTATCCGCAAGACCCTTACGTGCGCCGTGGGTAGAGATAAAGTATTCCAAAATGGAAAGTCCTTCCTTAAAGTTGGAAAGAATTGGATTTTCAATAATCTCACCGCCACCGGCAGTCGATTTCTTGGGCTTTGCCATCAATCCGCGCATACCGGTCAACTGACGAATCTGTTCTTTCGAGCCCCTAGCTCCAGAATCCAACATCATATATACGGAGTTGAACCCCTGTTGGTCTTCTCGAATTCGCTTCATGGCCAATTCGGTCAACATCGCATTGGTGGACGTCCAAACATCAATAACCTGATTATAACGCTCATTATTGGTAATAAGACCCATGTTATAATTCATCATGATACCATCTACTTGTTCATTGGCATCGGAAATCATCTCATGCTTTTCCTTTGGAATAATAATATCACCCAGACTAAAAGAGAGTCCCCCTTTGAAGGCGAATTCATAACCCATGGTCTTTATTTTATCCAAGAACTCTGCTGTTGATGGTACATCGGTCACGGCCAAAATATCACCGATAATATTTCGCAATGCTTTCTTGTTCAGAACGGTATTGATATAACCCGCTTGTTCAGGTACAACACTGTTGAACAGGACCCTTCCCACGGTGGTCTCGATAATTTGAGGTACCAATTCGCCTGCGTCATTGAAATCCTTGACCCTGACCTTGATACCTGCATTCAAATCCACTTGACCTTCATTAAAAGCGATAACAACCTCTTCATCTGAATAGAAAGTCAATCCTTCTCCTTTGATAGGTACTTCGGGAGTTGATTTTCTTTCTTTGGTCATGTAATACAGCCCCAATACCATATCCTGGGAAGGAACCGTAATGGGAGATCCGTTGGCCGGGTTCAAGATATTTTGGGAAGCGAGCATCAAAAGCTGGGCTTCCAAAACCGCTTCTGGTCCCAAAGGAAGGTGCACTGCCATTTGATCTCCATCAAAGTCAGCATTGAACGCCGTACATGCCAATGGATGCAAACGAATCGCCTTTCCTTCTATAAGTTTGGGCTGGAACGCCTGAATACCCAAGCGGTGCAAAGTGGGCGCACGGTTCAACAGAACGGGATGACCTTTAATTACGTTATCCAAGATATCCCAAACCACAGGTTCTTTTTTGTCTATGATTTTTTTAGCCGATTTGACGGTTTTAACGATACCTCTCTCAATCAACTTGCGTATCACAAAAGGCTTGTACAGTTCAGCGGCCATATCTTTCGGAAGCCCGCACTCGTACAAGTTCATTTCGGGTCCTACCACGATTACTGAACGTGCTGAATAGTCCACACGTTTTCCAAGAAGGTTTTGACGGAAACGGCCTTGCTTTCCTTTCAGCGAATCTGAAAGGGATTTCAAAGGTCGGTTGGATTCCGTTTTCACAGCGGAAGCTTTTCTAGTATTGTCGAAAAGGGAGTCCACAGCCTCTTGTAACATCCTTTTTTCATTTCTGAGGATAACTTCTGGTGCCTTAATCTCCATTAATCGTTTTAAACGATTATTACGGATTATCACTCGGCGATAGAGGTCATTCAAATCTGAAGTGGCAAAACGACCGCCGTCCAATGGAACCAAAGGACGTAATTCCGGTGGAATAACGGGAATTACCTTCATGATCATCCATTCTGGGAGGTTTTCCCGGTTATCCTGTGATTCGCGGAAGGCTTCCACCACTTGAAGACGTTTCAATGCCTCGGTCTTGCGTTGTTTTGACGTTTCCGTATTTGCTTTGTGCCTTAACTCATAGGACAATTGTTCCAAATCGATTCTGCCCAATAGATCAATAAGGCATTCTGCGCCCATTTTAGCAATGAACTTATTGGGGTCAGAATCTTCCAAATATTGGTTTTCAGTTGGAATCGATTCCAAAATGTTCAAGTATTCCTCTTCGGTCAAGAAATCCATTTTGTTGATTTCCTCACCTTCTGGACCTTTGGCAATACCCGGTTGGATGACCACATATCTTTCATAATAGATAATCATATCCAACTTTTTGGATGGCAATCCCAAAAGGTACCCTATTTTGTTGGGAAGTGAACGGAAATACCAAATGTGTGCTACAGGCACCACCAAATTGATATGTCCCACACGGTCCCTACGTACCTTCTTCTCAGTGACTTCAACACCACATCGGTCACAAACAATACCACGATAACGGATTCGCTTGTACTTTCCACACGCACATTCATAATCCTTGACAGGACCGAAAATACGCTCGCAGAACAATCCATCACGCTCCGGTTTATGCGTTCTGTAGTTAATGGTCTCTGGTTTTAATACCTCTCCACGGGATTCTGCCAAAATTGACTCCGGTGAAGCCAAGCCTATGGAAATTTTATCAAACCTTTTTGGTACGTTGTTATCTTTTAATCTAGCCATAATGCTAATGCGATAATTATGATTAAAATGCTCTTAGTTAATTCTATTCTTCCAAACGGATATCCAAGCCCAAACCTTTAAGTTCGTGCATCAGTACGTTAAAAGATTCTGGCAATCCAGGTTCTGGCATAGTCTCACCTTTTACAATGGACTCATACGTCTTGGCCCTTCCGATGACATCATCCGACTTCACGGTCAAAATTTCACGCAAAGTTGAAGAAGCGCCATAGGCTTCCAAAGCCCACACCTCCATCTCACCAAACCGCTGACCACCAAACTGGGCTTTACCACCCAGGGGCTGTTGCGTGATCAAGGAGTATGGACCAATAGACCGGGCATGCATCTTATCATCTACCATGTGACCTAGTTTCAGCATGTAAATGACCCCTACTGTGGCAGGTTGGTCAAAACGTTGACCGGTGCCCCCGTCATATAGATAGGTGTGTCCAAATCGCGGAACGCCAGCTTCATCGGTCAAGGCATTGATTTGGTCCAAAGTAGCACCATCAAAAATTGGTGTTCCATACTTTCTACCCAATTTAAGTCCGGCCCAGCCCAATACGGTCTCATAAATCTGACCAATATTCATACGGGATGGTACGCCAAGTGGATTCAAAACGATGTCCACAGGGGTTCCATCTTCTAAGAAAGGCATATCTTCTTGACGAACGATACGAGCAACAATACCCTTGTTACCGTGACGACCGGCCATTTTATCACCAACCTTTAGTTTACGTTTTTTGGCGATATACACCTTGGCCAACTTCATGATACCCGCAGGAAGTTCGTCACCAACAGAAATGGTGAATTTATCCCGTCTCAGGTTACCTTGGATATCATTGAGCTTGATTTTATAGTTGTGCAACAAGTCAGCAACCAAGGTATTGGTTTCGTCATCTGTCGTCCAGCTTCCGCTCACCAAGTGGGCAAAATCATCCACGGCATTCAACATTTTAACGGAATATTTCTTTCCTTTAGGCAGTACTTCCTCACCCAAGTCATTCATTACGCCTTGAGATGTTTTTCCACCTACCAATCCGAAAAGTTTTTCGACCAATATGTCCTTTAGTTGTTGAAACTTGACTTCATAATCCATTTCCAATCGGGAAATGGCCTCTTTATCCTCAGAACGCTTACGCTTATCCTTGATGGAACGAGAGAAGAGCTTCTTATCGATGACAACCCCTCGCAGCGAAGGGGAGGCCTTTAAGGAAGCGTCCTTGACATCACCCGCTTTATCACCAAAAATAGCACGAAGCAGTTTTTCTTCCGGAGTTGGGTCCGACTCTCCTTTTGGAGTAATCTTACCGATAAGGATATCGCCTGGTTTTACTTCTGCCCCAATTCGGATCATTCCATATTCATCCAAATCTTTGGTAGCTTCTTCAGATACATTGGGAATGTCATTGGTCAATTCCTCGGCTCCTAATTTAGTATCTCTAACTTCCAGCGCATATTCGTCGATATGGATGGACGTAAAGATATCTTCACGAACCACTTTTTCTGAAATCACAATGGCATCCTCAAAATTATACCCTTTCCAAGGCATAAAGGCGACCTTCATGTTTCTTCCAAGGGCCAATTCTCCCGCCTGTGTGGCGTATCCTTCGCAGAGGACCTGTCCTTTTTTTACTTTATCCCCTTTTCTTACAATCGGTTTTAAGTTGATGGAAGTACCTTGGTTCGTTTTTCTAAATTTCACCAATTCGTACGTTTTGGAGTCTTCCTCAAAACTTACCAACCTTTCTTGCTCACTTCTCGAATACTTGATAGTGATCTTATGTGCATCTACATATTCCACGACGCCATCGCGTTCAGCGTTTATCAATACCCTAGAATCAGTAGCTACCTGTCTTTCCAAACCTGTTCCCACTATAGGAGAATCGGGACGTAATAATGGTACGGCCTGACGCATCATATTCGAGCCCATCAAGGCACGGTTCGCATCGTCATGCTCCAAGAAAGGAATCAAGGAAGCGGAGATGGAAGCAATCTGATTCGGTGCCACATCGGTATAATTCACTTCGCTGGGATCCACAACTGGGAAATCCCCTTCTTCCCGGGCAATGACTTTATCAGAATCTATTTGCCCATCTTCTTTCATTGGAATATTGGCCTGAGCTATTTTCATTCCTTCCTCTTCCTCAGCACTTAGATAGGTAAACTCTTTGGTGTTCACTTTTCCTTCTTCTACCTTTCTGTAGGGGGTCTCCAAGAATCCCATGGGGTTTACTTTGGCAAAAACACCCAAAGAGGAAATCAAACCAATGTTCGGTCCTTCGGGGGTTTCAATCGGGCAAAGTCTTCCGTAATGGGTGTAGTGAACGTCACGAACCTCAAAACCTGCTCTTTCCCGGGAAAGACCACCAGGTCCAAGTGCGGATAGTCTTCTCTTGTGGGTAATCTCTGCTAATGGGTTGGTTTGATCCATAAACTGAGATAACTGGTTTGTACCAAAAAACGAGTTGATTACTGAAGACAAGGTCTTTGCGTTGATCAAATCGATTGGGGTAAACACTTCATTGTCACGAACATTCATTCGCTCGCGAATGGTACGTGCCATACGGGCCAAACCGACACCAAACTGTTGGGACAATTGCTCTCCAACGGTTCTTACACGACGGTTGGACAAGTGATCGATATCATCAATTTCCGCTTTGGAGTTTATCAACTCGATCAAATATTTGATGATGGTGATGATATCTTCCTTGGTCAAAACTTGTTTGTCCATTCCAATATCAAGACCCAATTTTTTATTCATTCGATAACGCCCAACTTCTCCTAAATTGTATCGTTGGTCCGAGAAGAACAGCTTGTCGATGATTCCACGTGCAGTTTCCTCATCGGGTGGTTCTGCGTTACGCAATTGTCGGTAAATGTGCTCCACCGCTTCTTTTTCAGAATTGGTAGGATCTTTTTGGAGGGTATTATAGATAATGGCATAATCCGATTGCGAACTATTCTCTTTGTGAAGGAGAATGGTTTTTACATCGGCATCCAAAATCTCATCAACATGCTCTTTTTCAAGAATGGTATCGCGATCAAGAATGATTTCATTTCTTTCTATGGAAACCACTTCGCCAGTATCTTCATCCACGAAATCTTCGTGCCAGGTATTCAAGACCCTTGCCGCCAATTTTCGGCCCAACACTTTTTTGAGTCCAGCTTTAGAAACCTTTATTTCCTCAGAAAGGTCAAAAATCTCCAAAATATCCTTGTCCCTTTCGTATCCTATGGCACGGAACAGCGTTGTAACGGGTAACTTTTTCTTTCGGTCGATATAGGCGTACATCACGCCGTTGATATCGGTAGCGAATTCAATCCAAGACCCTTTAAAAGGAATTACTCTTGCTGAGTATAATTTGGTTCCGTTTGCATGAAACGACTGCCCAAAGAATACGCCTGGGGACCTGTGCAACTGTGAAACGACCACCCTTTCAGCGCCATTAATCACGAATGTACCACTAGGTGTCATATACGGGATAGTACCTAAGTACACATCCTGGACTATGGTCTCAAAATCTTCGTGTTCTGGATCGGTACAGTATAATTTTAAGCGTGCTTTTAAAGGTACGCTGTAGGTCAATCCTCTCTCAATACACTCTTGGATGGAGTACCTGGGAGGGTCAATGAAATAATCCAAAAATTCCAACACGAACTGGTTTCTGGTATCCGTAATTGGAAAATTCTCCATGAAGGTGTTGTAGAGCCCTTCATTTCCTCTCTCGTCAGATTTGGTCTCAAGTTGGAAAAAATCCTGAAACGATTTAATCTGAATGTCCAAGAAATCCGGGTATTCCGGTATGTTCTTAGCGGATGCGAAATTTACTCTTTCAGTCTGATTTGTGAACATCAATGGACAATTTTTGATAGTGAATTCTCTAGTGGGTCATGTGTGCCATCACACATTGCTGTAAAAACAGGCTAAGGTCTAACCATTTTATGGAAAGACCTTAACCCAATTTGTATGGTAAAAGCTACTATTTAAGCTCAACTTCTGCTCCTGCTTCTTCCAAAGATTTTTTGATACCTTCTGCTTCGTCTTTAGCAACTCCTTCCTTGACGGCTTTAGGAGCACTATCAACTATTTCCTTAGCATCTTTTAATCCAAGACCTGTAAGTTCTTTAACCAACTTGACTACAGCCAATTTAGAACCACCTGGTGCTTTAAGGATTACATCAAATTCTGACTTTTCTTCGGCGGCTTCTTCACCACCTCCAGCAGCGGCACCACCTCCAGCAACTGCAACGGCCGCTGCAGCAGGCTCAATACCGTACTCTTCTTTTAGAATGTCGGCCAACTCGTTTACCTCTTTTACGGTCAAGTTAACCAACTGTTCTGCAAAATCTTTTAAATCTGCCATTTTTCTATCGTTTAATCAAATTTTTAATATATACTTAGTTATTGTGCGCGAATTATTTTTCAGAAAGGGTTTTAAGGATACCCGCCAATTTACCACCTCCGGACTTAAGACCTGAAATCACGTTTTTGGCCGGGGATTGTAACAATCCAATGATATCCCCGATAACTTCCTCTTTGGACTTGATATTTACAAGTGCATCCAGGTTTTCATCCCCTACGTAAACAGCTTCTTCAATAAAAGCTCCCTTAAGTAAAGGTCTATCGGATTTCTTTCTGAAGTTTTTGATAAGTTTTGCCGGAGCATTCCCGGTTTCAGAGAACATCAAAGATGTATTGCCTTTCAACACTTCTGGAAGTTCACCAAACTCCTTATCTGAAGCTTCCATTGCTTTTGCAAGCAAGGTATTCTTCACTACTGCAAGCTTAATGTTCGCCTTGAAACATGCTCTTCTAAGGTTAGAAGTAGCGACAGCGTCCAAACCGGAAATATCAGCCAAATAAATATTGGCATTATCGGCCAACTGTGCAGTCAAGTCCTCTATTACGATTGCTTTTTCTTCTCTTGTCATAATTAAATTATTGAGCTACCAGTTATTAAACTGCTTTTGGATCTAATTGAACACTGGGGCTCATTGTGCTGGAAAGGTAAATACTCTTCATGTATACCCCTTTTGCTGCAGCGGGCTTCAGCTTCACCAAAGTATCAATCAATTCTTTAGCGTTTCCAGCGATTTTATCGGCTGAAAAAGATGATTTACCAATAGCTGCATGCACAATTCCAGTTTTATCCACTTTAAAATCTATTTTACCTCCCTTAACATCGGTTACAGCTTTCGCTACATCCATTGTCACAGTTCCGGTTTTTGGATTGGGCATCAAACCTCTTGGTCCTAAAATTCTACCTAAAGGTCCAAGTTTACCCATTACACTAGGCATGGTTATAATGACATCAACGTCAGTCCAACCGCCTTTGATTTTATCCAAATATTCATCCAACCCGACAAAATCAGCACCAGCTTCTTTAGCTTCTGCCTCTTTGTCCGGGGTCACCAATGCTAAAACCTTTACTTCTTTACCTGTTCCGTGAGGAAGTGTTACTACACCACGAACCATTTGGTTGGCTTTTCTGGGGTCAACCCCCAAACGAACTGCCAAATCTACAGAAGCGTCAAATTTTACATTGGTAATTTCTTTTATTAAAGCTGAAGCTTCTTCCAAGGAATACAGTTTACTCCTATCAATTTTGGAATGGGCTTCTTTTTGCTTTTTCGTCAATCTTGCCATTATAAAAGTGCTTTACGATTAAAAAGGTCTTTTTCCAGATACCTTAAGACCCATAGACCTTGCCGTACCCGCAACCATATTCATTGCAGATTCAACAGTAAATGCATTTAAATCGGCCATTTTGTCCTCAGCAATTGCTTTTACTTGATCCCAGGTCACATTACCTGATTTTACCCTGTTAGGTTCGCCAGATCCTTTTTTAATCTTCGCTGCTTCCATCAATTGAACTGCCGCGGGTGGTGTTTTTACAACAAACTCGAAAGACTTGTCTTTGTAAACGGTGATAACTACCGGCAATACTTTGCCTTGTTTGTCCTGCGTACGCGCATTAAACTGCTTACAGAACTCCATAATGTTAACACCAGCAGCACCTAAGGCGGGTCCAACCGGTGGCGATGGATTCGCAGCACCTCCCCTAACTTGTAATTTAACTACCTTATCTACTTCTTTTGCCATTGTTTTTAATTAAATGTAAAAGTGTGTCAATTGGAAGCAACACCACTTTTAATATGTAACAGCTCTATTATTCTTCAGTCTTCAGAAATCAGTATTCAGACATCAGATATCTGACCACTGAAATCTGATTATATTTTTTCTACTTGCATATAACTGAGTTCCAAGGGTGTTTTTCTTCCGAAAATCTTCACCATAACCTCCAGCTTACGCTTTTCTTCATTGATTTTCTCAACAGTTCCATTGAATCCATTGAAAGGTCCATCAATAACCTTAACCGTCTCACCAAGAACAAATGGAATAGCGACGTTGTCTGTATTAACTGCCAATTCATCGACTTTTCCAAGCATTCTATTCACTTCAGACTTTCTCAAGGGTACCGGGTCTCCACCTTTGGTTTCCCCTAGAAATCCAATCACATTAGTGATAGATTTAATAATGTGTACCATCTCACCGCCCAAGTTGGCCTTAATCATAATGTACCCAGGAAAGTAAACTCTTTCTTTATTGATTTTCTTTCCGTTTCTGATTTGAACCACTTTTTCAGTAGGTACCAAAACGTCTTCTAGGTAATCCCCAAAACCATTACGCTCTACTTCACTCTCAATGTAGCCTTTGATTTTATTCTCTTGGCCACTGACAGCTCGTACTACATACCATTTTTTCTCAAGAACTTCTGACATACCGAACTATCCTATTACTTGTTCAAAATACAATGTGATCAATTTGCTGAACAACGAATCCACCCCCCAGGTAGCTAGGGCAAAAAGAATGGAAAAAACGGCTACAACCACCATAAGATTGGAAGCCTTTTCCCGGTTTAACCAGGTTACATTGTTTTTCAATTCTTCGAAAGATTCCTTTACGTATGTCAACATAACAATAACTGTATTTTCTGGCATGCTTCGACCTCGCTCAGCACAGGCTTCGGAGAGACCCACATGCTCTATCTATTCTTTGCACCGGAGGAGAGACTTCCCTGGACTACGCTCGGGATAAACTTCTCGTCTCATCGACTTCCGTAATTTTATTCAGCACGGG
>NZ_CAKZYF010000121.1 GCF_937884665.1 uncultured Allomuricauda sp.
AGCAGGTTATTGGTGCCTGCCTCCATTTTCAATTTCTTCCACGAATAAGACATGGACAAGTCCATAATATCATAAGAAGGTATGGTACCAACAACTCCGGCTCCGGGTGCGTTCTCAAATAAGGGTGGTGCATTCGTAGCATCCGTAAATTGTTCAGAGACGTAAGTGTACTGAAGACTGGCCAAAAAGTTGGCATATCCGAAGTTGATACCTGTTTTGAAATTGATTCTTGGAATGAATTCAACTTTTTTCCCTTCAACGTTGTTGCGTTGTGATCTCCTGTTTTATGATTCGGTATACGCTTCATTCACATAATGATTCAATTTCATTTTGTTGTTGGCTGGCGCGAGAAACGCCTTTATGTTCCAATCGGCAAAAGCTTCAGCACCATAAATGAAGGCATCTCCAATATTACCACGGAGTCTTTTCACCGAACCGTCAGTGTCTTCAAATTGTATTTCCCCAATTCTAGCATTGTAGGCCAAACCAAAAACTCCAACATCATACGTGATTTTATCATCCCATCTGCCCCGTACGCCCAAGTCAGCCGTGTAGCCTTCTTCATCTCGAATATCGGGGTCTACCAGAAAAGAGGGATTTACAATTCGAATATCGTTGAAGGTAACCGAGCGATAATTTTCGGAGATATTTCCATAAATCTCTACTGATGGTGTTGCCTTGTATGAAAGACCAAGGCCAAGTAACAAGAAGTTACGCTCAAAGGTTCGGTTGTCTGGCTCTTCCTCGTTCAGCAGGGGATTGCCCGCCAAATCAAGAAAAATTCTTTTGAAAAAACCTTCGCTTTCCGTTTTGATATACTCCCAACGAAATCCAGGAGTTGCGGAAAACTTCTTTGAAATCTGAAAGACGTTCTCCCCAAACAGCGCAAGGTTGAGATTCGGAAAATCGAATTGTGCTTGCCTTTCATAATTGGGAAATTCTTCTGTTGCAAAACTGAAGTCAGCGTTGGTTGCTGTATTGCCCGGACCTTGTTGTTGTCCACCGAAAGATTGGTAGTATTTGGCTCCAATCAAAAACACGGATTGTCTATCCTCTAATTGATATCGTGTAAGCAATCTTGTTTCTGCGGAAATATTATCAAAATTATCTACCAACAATTCCCTTGGGGATTCGGGGTCATCGGCCTGAAAAACTCGATTTACACGAAAGCCCAGAGCGTTTCGCTCAGCATTTAAGGTAGAAAAGTAGGTGCTGAAATCTGTTTTGGGAGAAAATTGGTGTTCCAATCTTACCGTGAACAATTTCCAATCTACCTTGAACCAATTTCTATCACGATTGGTAAACGTAGGGTCTTCTTCAAATTGCGTATCGGTCAACCCACCGGGCTGCTTGGTTAGGTAATTGAAAAGGGTTGCTTCAAAACTAAGCTTCGTCTTCGACGAAATTTGGTATCCAAACTGGCCATAATAGTTGCGGCTGGTAAAATCACTGTTGCACCTAAAGCATTGGCCTTGTTTGTAATTGAAAAAGGTATAGTAACTAAAATCACCGACAGTACCGGAAAGACTATTGAAGCTGGTGAACAAATCAAATGCACCCAAAGTTTGCCTATATACCAACTCTATTTTTTTATTGGGGTTGGGCTTTCTGAACTTAAAGTTTATCATCCCCCCAAATTGCGATCCATATTGCAAAGAAGCGGCTCCACGTACCACTTGAATTTCTGACAATGCTTCAACCGGTGGGGTGTAATAGCTTTCAGGATAACCCAAAGCATCGGCACTGATGTCGTATCCATTTTGACGTATATTGAAGTTTGCCGAACGATTTGGATCTAAACCTCTGCCACCAATGTTCAACTGTAGTCCTGCATTGCAATCCTCATAGATGTTTAACCCAACCACCTGATTGTATACCTGTCTTGCATTATTGGTCGCCAGATTACCTACCAAATTTTCTACTAAAATGACTTCACTCTTCTTTCCGGCATAAATCGCCGTACCTTCAACAGTCTTCAGCTTTTGAAGTGCAAAGACTTTTTCGCGCTCTTGGGTTATCACCACTTCCGAGAGCTCTTGTACCTCCAGTGCCTCCAATTGAAACTGAAGTGCTACTGATTCGGATACTTCCAAGCTTTTTTCCATGACCCTGTATCCCAAAGTGAAAATTATAATATCGTAGCTACCTTCTTTAACATTTTCTATAGCGAAACGACCATCTTCATCTGTAATGGAAAGGGTTTGTGCCTGTCTCAAATAGACTTCAGCACCCTCAAGTGGGGCTCCATCGTCATCTGTTACTATACCGCTTACGGTAAATTGCCCACAAACCGAGGTGACCGTAAACAAGAATAGCACTAAACTAAATGCCTTTGATATCATCTTTAAAAGGGATTATCCATGTTTTATGGCGAAAAGACTCTTTCTCTTCGACCAAGTTGACCTTTGGGTCTACATAACCCGTGCTCCTGCGACCATTCAGAGTTACGTAGCTCTCTACGTATATTTCAATGTTTTTATGTCCTTGGCTTTCAAAGTGATTTTTTAAATAATGGGCGTATTCCAATATAAAATCAGGTTGAAAAGACATCTGTTTCTCCTGAAAGGGTGTCAAAAAATCAGTGTTGTCCACGTAAAACCATTTCCCAGACGTACCATCCACAATTTTAAATTGACAATAGCCCGCCTTTTCCATAAGCATGACCCGCCAAGAAAACCGGTAGCCTTCTTCTGTCCAAAACAGCTCACCAGGATAGGTCAAATACCGCCAGGGCTATAATTATTGATTGACGTAGATTAGGGTTACGATTCCATAAACGAACTGTTCTCGAAATTTAGGTTGGAGCTTGTACTGACGTCCATTATCGAATTTAGCCTTATTAATTTTTAAAAAGGAAGCGAAAAAGCTCAGTATTTTGTGGTGCACCCCACTACTAAAAAAGATTAGGGAAGAAACAATCATGATGTATGGAAACATTCCAATATTGAACAACACACGAGTCATAATATGAAAGACCACCACAAAGAAAAAAGCCATCCAACGTGTGGGTTTGTACAATAAGAAGAAAGGAATCGTAAGATCATAGATAGCTCCAAACCAACTAAAAACATAATGTACCCATGGGTATCCCAACAATTCACCAATCAAGGGTATTTCAGTTTTTGAAGGGAGCCAAATACGAAGTGGCATAGCCTCTATTAACCAATCTGAATTCAATTTGGCAAGCCCTGCATAAACATATACAATGGCCAACAACAGCTTGATCGCGTCGGCCGACCATTTGGGAACATATTGCTGCCGCTGTTGTGGGTTCAAGTTCGCATCCATGGACT
>NZ_CAKZYF010000122.1 GCF_937884665.1 uncultured Allomuricauda sp.
TTAAAAGGTCGCGTAGCTCAGCTGGATAGAGCATCTGCCTTCTAAGCAGACGGTCGAAGGTTCGAATCCTTCCGCGATCACTAGTATTCATAGGGTCTCAGAGGTTTATAACTTCTGAGACTTTTTTATTTGCAAACAGTTCAAAAAAATGAAAAGTATGACACTTTTTAGGATAACTAGCTTTAAATAAAGACGGAGAATATCTATTGTTTCATACTTGTAGCATCTCCAAATCTGTGTTTCAAAACGTAATATCGGGTATAGTTTTGGTGATGGTATATTAACTAAATTATATTTAACCGAAGCCTAAAATATATTGAACGATCTATAGCTAAAAAGCCTGCGTTGAGAATCAAATTTGTTTGAAGAAGAACTTGAGTCCTGTTATTCCAATTCTTTTAAAAAAACGAGTAAGTCATCGGTCTCCTCTAACTTAAAATCTGATTCTTTTGCTTTATTAGTTTCTAAAAGCTTTACTGCATTTTCTTTATTTCCTTCTCTCATATACAACAAAGCTAAGTACCATCTCGTCTCCTGCATGTATTCAAAACTTTCGTTTTCAGATTTTTCTACTGACACCAGTATTTTCTTCGCCTCCTCCAACTTCCTTGAATTCATTAATCCCATGGCTTGATAAAAGGAAATCCTAGAGTCTTTGTTATTTTGCAAGTAGGTCTCAAAAGCTCTATTGGCTTCCTCAAATTGTCTGCGGTCATAATTGAAAAATGCTTTTTCCAAAATACCTCCGTTTTCTTGGCCACCTCTTGTAGTAGGAAGTATAAGGTTTGGATAGGTATCAAAGTAGGTGTCATATAAATCATTCGTATCTCTAGAATAAAAAATTGAGGCCAACCCGATGAGTAAAATAAAAGAAGCCGCCAGAGGTAACCATAATTTCAGCTTCTTTTTTTTTGATTGATTTAGACGTTCCAACTTTTGTTTAAGGGCTTTCTTTTCGGCAACGATTATTACCTCCATCATTTCCTTGTATACAAAGTATTGTTCTCGAAAATCACTATTATCCGAAAATTGTAGATCAAACAGGCGTTCCTCCTCGGCCGATAGTAAGCCAAGTATCTTTTTTCGAAAAAGGGCCTCGTTATTTTGTGCCGCCATGGATTAACGCTTTAAGTTTTTTCAAACACCGAGATCGATTACTTTTACTGGTGTTTTCATCTTTATATTCTGTCTGCTCCACAATCTCCTTGTCGGTCAATCCGCGATAATAATATAACCTCAATATTTCCTTACACTTTTCACCAAGTTTGATATACCCCTGAATAAGCTTCTTTTGCTCTATGCTAAGCTGGGTTTCATCAATCTCAAAAAAAGTCTCGGCAAACCCTAATTCTTGTCGTAAGGGCGTGTACTTTTCCTTGAAACTTGCTGCCAATTTGTTCTTTCCAATGGCAAACAAATAGGTTTTCAAACTCCCTTTTTTTAATTGTAAATTTTTGAGAACAAAATTTTGATATAAGGCGATTACACTATCCTGATACAGGTCTTCTAGGTCAACATTACCCTCGGTTCTTGACCCAAAAAAAGACAAAAAAGTTCTTTTATACTGTACATACACTTCTTCGAGAGCTTGCTTATCACCTTTCCGTAATCGGTCCTCTAAGGTTATGCTGTTCTTGGCCATTAGTCAAAGGAAAACTACGAAGGTTAACACCGAATTCAAAAAAATATTTTAAAAGCTTGTTAACCTTTTGTCTTTTTTCAAAACCAAAAGACAATAATAACATACCAAAACATATGAAATCAATACAAAAAGTAACTTTCTACTTGATAGTCTTCAGTGTTTTTCAACATGCCGATGCACAGTTCTTTAAAAAATTGAAAGAAAAGGTAAAGAGGGCTGCGGAAGAAACTGTTGACCGAAAAGCGGAGGAAAAGGCTGTAGAAACCATAGAAAAAGCCTTCGATAGTATTTTTGCCATTGGAAAGAAAAAGGAGAAGAGAAAAAAGAAAAGCGAGTCCGATAATACGGTCCAAACCGAAAAAACAAAGGTGGAAAGCTTTGGGGCAGCTACCGTTACGGGACCAAACCATGGACCTATCGAAATAATTGAAATAGAACAACCTACGGTAACCCTTGATGAGGATGTTGGCCATACCCAAATATCTGCTTGGTGGCGAACCCATGGCGCTGATGCAGATGACAGGTTTGCAATTACCATCAACCAACTAGTTGATGAAACAACAACGCTGCCCTTGACCGTAAACCTTCCACAAGATGGAAACCTTACCATCTATTATGATGGACTTTTAGGGGCTTATTTGCCAGCAGATGACTGGCAACGTAAGGAAGACCCAGAATTTGAGTTGGTACATAACAATCCTCAAATCAACGGTACTCTTACTCTTTCTGCATTAAATGACCAAGAGGTACAGTTCAGTTTTGATGGCAGTGGATTTAGTGGCCAAGTCCAGGTCAATACTCCTAGAATAGAGAGAATTACAAGCGGCACGAACACTAGTTCTACTGAAAAGAAATCAGGAACGAGTCCCGCTTTTACCTTAAAAGACGGTGAACCTGGAATTTATGACTTTGATTTTGAGATAAAAACACAGGTCTCTACGGATGAAGGAGAGAGCTATCCCATCTCTTACTTGATTAATTCAAATACCAATTATTTCGGTATGAAAGCCGATATGAGTGCCTACGGCGATGGAGAGGTAGAAGGTAATTCTGTCATTGTTATGGATAAAGAAAAAGTACGAGTTTTTGTCGATACTCCCATGATGAAAATACAGATGAACCAAGATATGGCTGGGGGTCAAGCACAACAAATGCCTGAAATGGGAGAATATGACTACACCCAACCCCAAAAGACAGGAAAAACAAAAACCATTATTGGGTATACCTGCGAGGAATACGTAGTGACCCATGATGAAGGTACCGTGCGTTTTTGGGCAGCTCCCGAAGTAAGCATTCCCAACTGGATGTTCGGCAGTCAACAAGCTGTAGAGCAAACTGGAGTATTGGGCTTTATTATGGAATTTTCCGCAACATCCAAGAGTGGTACCACGAAGAGCACTGTGACAGCTATCAATGATGATATAGCTCTTCGTATCAATGCCAAAGACTACAAGAAAATGTTTTAATCAAATCAAAATGAAAACTTATGAATCTTAGGATTAGAAAAATCACTTTTTACCTCGTGGTGATTGCACTGGCACAATCGTGCCTCGGTGATAAAAAAATGGCTGATATAGAAGAAATGGGAAACACGAGTTTTGTTAATAAAAACTTTAAGGGCAATCGTATTAACTATGATATGAATAGTAGCGCTTGTGAAAATATGTCGGCCTCCGTTATTGCATCGATGTATAGTGTAACGGAGGACAAAGTGATATTTAATGACATCTCAAAATCGGATAGAAGAGTGCCAAACTCTCCCCCTATATGCAATTTTTATATTAAAGATGGTGAAAATGATTTTTTATGGCTTAGAGGTTCAATTAGCATGATACCAGATAATGGCAAGAACGCTGACGGTACAGTTACAAACACCAGTACCGGTTACGGTAAAGATTGGGCTGAAGAATGGGCAATCCAAAAGTCTACTTCTAAATCCTCAGAGTGGATAGAAACTTCCGGTATGGCAGCCCTTTGGAATGAAAGTAAACGAGTATTGAACATAAAATTTGAGGGGTATACCTTAAATATAAATCCGCCAGGAAATAAACTGAACAAAGACGAAGCCACTAAAAATAGAGATTATAAAAAAGCGGCCTTGGCCATGGCCAAAGCATGCGGATATATCAACTAAGAAATACCATTATGAAAAACTACAAAATACTATGTATTGCCTTAATAACGTCTTTCACTTTTAGTGGTTGTTTTGGGGATAAAAAGACGGTCATTGGCCAAGAAACAGGTTCTGATGATTTGGAAAATAAAAATTTTAAGGGCAATGCTTTTTCATTTGCTAAACTGTCCGAAAACCTATGTGGATACATTGACATGAACACTGTACAAAAGCAATTTGCGGTTTCGGGTGCAACAGATGCCCAGGAAGACCCCAAACGCCGCTATACAGGAAAGTATTGCGACTTCTTTTTAACGTTTGACAATACACCTTCTAAATACTCAAGAGGAAATCTCACAGTGGTTGAAGATATATCCGAAGACGAAGCCGATTGGCAAGAACAATGGGAGTGGCGAAAGAAATCCCTGAAATCTGCCGAATATGTATCCGGTTTAGGAAAAGCAGCAATTTGGATTGGGAAACAGCGCAAGTTGGAGGTGAAAATGGATGGCTATACCCTTTTTCTGGTCGTACCGCCTACCTACACCATTAATGATAAAAATGCTAAACAGCACGACTATAAAAACAGTGCCATAGCGATTCTTAAAAACTCAAAATTCTTTAAAAACTAAAAAATGAACACATTCAAAACCATATTCGTTCTCTTGAGTTGCGTTATCATCGGAAATGCACAAAGTGTCGAAGGCGAACTCACCTTGAACGGAAAAACCAAAACCGAGTTAAAACTTGAGTCTAATTCTGCAGTACAACTTTTTAAGGAGTTCAAAACAGGGAAATACCAACTCAAATTCAACTTTAGCGGGAGGGATTTGGTCAAAAACGTTTACAAGGAAGAAATTGTCTTTTTCAATTTTAAGACAGTGGTCAGAAAAGATGGTAAGCTGGTAAAAAATGTGGTACGTAAAGTTCCACTGGCCTATTTTCCTGGAGACATGGGTATTCCTGCTGAAGCCTTTGATTTTGTTGGCTTATTGGCCATTGACCCTGAGGAAGAGGGAGTGCAAATGATAAAAAAAGGCAGTACAGGTCTCATGCCGCCTGGTAAGTACAATGTTGAACTCTATGCAGAACCTGTTGGTACAAAAGGAAAGGTTAATCCGGTGGTATTCAGTTTTACTGTGAGAAAAAGTCCAAAAGTATCTAAGTATTAATGTATACGAATTGAATAGATGAAAAATATTTTTTGTGCGACAGTTATTGTGATTTTTGGTTTCATTACCCTTAAAACCCAGGCGCAACAGTTTGTAATGGTTGGCGGTCAAGCCACCGACATTGCCATCAGCCCAAAGGACGGTAGCGTATATGCGGTGAACGCTTCTAAAAACATTAAGAAATACAATACTCGAAGTAAAAAGTTCTTACCCTATGCTACACAGTCGAAAAATGCGACTTCAGTTTCTGTGACCAAAGATGGTGTGGTATATATGACCTCCACAGCAAAAGATGTGTATTTAGCCTCCAATGGTCGTTGGATTAAAATTCCTGGAATTAAGACCAATGAGGTGATTTGCTTAAGGGATGGTACCATTATGGCTTTGGATACGGGTAAAAAGCTACGCCGTTTGTACGCCTCAAAATGGGATTTGGCAACTGGACTTAATAATAAAAGTGGTGGTGTAAATCAAGTTATTGGTACATCGATGAATGACTTGCACCTTAGAATGTCCGACAACTCCTTTAAACGCTATTCACGAGGCAATGTATACAACCTTAATGGTAAGCCCTTAAAGATTGCATTGGACCATAAAACCGGTATCGTATACGCCGTAGGCAGAAATAAAGGCATTTATAAATGGGTAAAAAGTACTAAAAAATGGGTGTTGTTGCCAGGTACCCGAAATGACTTTAAGGATGTAGCTGTCCATAACGGAAAAATCTGGGCCATAGCGACCAATAAGGCTATTTATTATTATGATGCAAGCAAGCAGAGTGTAACCTCTAATCAAAGTGACTTTACAGGCACGTATAGAGTATTTATAAATAAGATAGTCAGCAGTAAAGGAAGTAATATATATGGTGTTATGGGTGTATACTTGAAAACCAAAATAAAATCTGGTTTAGTGCCCATACCCCCACTACATAGAAAGCCTAACCGCTTTTGGGATTATCCAAAAAGTTCTAAAAGAAATGCTAGAGGACCAGGTATAACAGTTGACAAATATTTGAATAGTAGCGATAAAAGTTATACTTCAAATTCTTCTTCAAGAAACAATGCCTCGATTGATGTAGATAAAGTAAGGGAATTTAAACTTGTGGGAGAGGCAGCCAAGGGAAATCCCACACTTGATTTTGAAATAAATATCAATACGGAAATGACTGGAAAGGATTGGGGAGGTTGGGACCGTTGTAAAGTTCCGTTGAAAGATATACAATTGGGAAAAGAATATTATATCTATCATCGTCTATCTGTTAGTGCCATAAGCTTCAAAGTGGAGAAATTATAATCAATCATAAGCTATTAGAAATTTTTATGTTGTTTTTGAGGAATACCTTATTGCTTTTTTTAGCTATTGTTTGTTTTTTTAACTGCAAAGAAAAACAGCCTCCCAAAAGTGTAATAGCTACACCTTTGGAGGCTGATAGCTTGCACGTGGAAACAGCAGAAGTCCCTTCCGAGGAAACAGTCAAGGATACCATTTCCTATCGCAATCAAAATTGGCATCCAGAGCGAGGGCAATATTACTTTTCCGAAAGCTACCACTTCAGTTATTACAACGAAACCATTTCGTCTGAAGAGGGTTCAGCAACTGGAGAATTTGGTTTTTATGTAGACCCAGAAAGTAGTACTATACTTTTGGAAAAGTATATCGCCAACTATGCTGATGAAATGACCGATTACATTATTGTCCATCCAGATAAGACTTACACCGTAGGATATACTGATGAGTTTGGAAACCAACAAATCCTTAAAGAGAACCTCATGAAGGTCGAAGGGCTAACCGAAAAAATCCAGTATGCTGCTGATGATTTCAAAACGCACTTTACAATGATGGACGAAACAAAAACCTTTGGAGTGAATAGATATTATCCCAAAAAACTGAAGAGCATGCGGTATCAAAGAACCTATCCCATGACCCAAGATACTGTTACGCTGTTTGTGGCAAAAACCAATTTGCCAACAAAGGCACTATACCTTGTGGATGAGGTATTGTCGGAATTGGGTATGCCTGTTAGCCAAGATTATGGATTTGTACTTCCAGAAGGTGCGCTTGTAACCCAAGAACATTACCAAGCGCCCGGTGGAGAGCGCATCGGATTTCAATTGACTTCCATTATGGCTGCTGAGTATCATATACAATTACCCTAACTTAAATGTTTCCCGTCCAGATAATTTACTAAATTGCTCAAGACAACCAAACATTCAACTTCCATAAAATGCCAAAACCAAACTGGATTCCCCAAGCAATCTGGCTTATTTGTTTCATTTTTCTAGCTCAAAACGTATTTACCCAAGATTTAGATAAAAGCACGCTATCCCGCATAGATTCCATTAAAACAATATCTCCCGAAAGTGCTGCAGATTTGCTATTGCAATCCATTTTAGAGGAAGATGGCGACAATTCAAAATTATTTAGCAAGTACCGGCCTACCTTTTTGAAGCTGACAGCCGATGAAGAAAAGCGCAAGGTCTATCACGAGGCCCAAATTCAAGCCGTTAAAAAAACCAGTCCTTTGGATACTTTGGGATTGGTCAATAGTTACTATTCTTATGCTTCCGACTTAAAGCAAGCCGTTCGCAATTCAACTGAGGCCTTGTTTTATATTGAAAAAGCAATGACTACTTGGGAAGCGTATTACACCATCCCTACCGAACTATACGCCCAACTATTATTAACAAGAATTGCCATATTAAGTGACTTTGGAGCAGGGGAAGATGTACTTGATGATTACGAAGAGGTATTTGCCATCTATGAAGGACTAACGGAAGACTATGACGAGAACATGCTTTCTAGTCTTCAAATAGGGTTTGCGAAAAATCTGATTCGTTATGGATTTTATGATAGAGCCGAGTACTATTTGGGCAAGGTTGAGAAAATCTATAGGAAAAACGCAGCCTATTTTAGGGAAGCGGAAAAACAGACGCAAAACGAATTTGCCTATCCTTTGGATTTATTGGCCACCAGACTGAAACTATTCACGGACCGTAATGATGAAGCAGCACTTTTGAGGGGTTTAGAGCGTGTAGAAGCATATATCAAAGACAAAAAGTTATCAAAAAGAGCCCAATATTATTATGCTTCCTGTTACAACTACGTAGGTCTTATCTTATTTGATAACAATCGACAAGAGAGCGCCTTACACTATTTTCAACAGGCTTTAGAGAAAACCCCCAAGGATGCTTTTGTGGTCTATAGAAATTACTTTAAACTCAATGTTGCTAAAGCTAAAAAACAGCTAGGTAGCAATGATGAAGCCCTCCAAATGTTTGCGGAACTGGAACCTCAATTACCGAGACAATTAAAAGGATTTCTCTTTGTGTCCAGGGCAAGTATTTGGGCAGAGCAGAATGAAACAGAAAAAATGCTGAAAGATGTTCATTCCGCTATTATTTGTTTTTCTAAAACGCCTATTAAAAAATCACTTCAAGATGAAGAAATTGTAGACGAATACGAGCCTTCCACCAGGTTGAACGACGCCATAAAATTGCTGGAATTGGCAAAGTCATTATCAGCTTCCCAAGAGCACTTGCAAAAGAAAGTAGCATTGGTAAAAAATCATGTTTTCAAAATTGCGTTAAAGCAATTCAAGAATAGCTATCGCAAAAATCTTTACACGGATAAATTAGAAGTTGTTTTTGATGAAATTATCTCTGGAATACTGCGCTTAGAGACATCGCTTGAAGGGAGCACCAATAGTACCACCGATGTTGTTGAAAGTTTGGTCAATTTTAAATCCAAATTTTTATGGCACCATTTTTTGCTCAACCAAAAAAACACAGTTTACAATGCACCCGATTCACTTTTAAGTTTGGAAAAACAACTTAGCGCAACAATCCTTAATCTCCAACTATCAGATTCCACCCAAAATTCCAATCGCTTTTCTGACGCCATATCAGACAAAGAGATACAACTTAAAAACGTTCAGAGCATTATTGAAAAGTATCACAATTCGTACAACTACTTTGAAAAATATACTTTCGAGTTAAGTGGCTTTCAAAAAAAGCTTGCCGATGAACAGGTCATATATCAATACAACAAGCTAGGAGAAAAACTATATCTGTTCAAAATCAAAGGTTCCAGTATTGAAACTGCGGATTTGGGAGATTACCGTGATATAGCTTCTAGTATTACGGAATACTTAAAACTGCTTGGGCAACCATCTTCCAAAATATCCATCATTCAAGAGATGGGGCTCACGTTGTTCTCAACCTTGGGGTTTTCAGAGAACGAGCTTTCAAAACAACATATCATTATCCCCGACAAAATCTTAAATTACTTTCCCTTTGAAACCCTTACCTGCCAAAATGGATACTTGGTGGAAACAACACCAATCAATTATTCTTCAAGTATTTCTTTTCTCGGTTTTGAAGAAACTTCCGGGACTTCACAAAAGAAAGACATAGTCATTTTTACCCCTTCATATGATGCAAATCTAAAAAGTACCGAACAACTTGCTTTTCGAAACGATTTTTATGCATTAGAAGGTGCTCTTCAAGAAGGTAAACTTGTAGAATCGATTACTAATGGTGTTATTTTTTCTGAATCTGAGGCATCTAAATCCAATTTTTTGGAGAACGCCTCGGAAAAAAGTATCATCCATTTAGCCATGCATGCCTTTCTGAACAATGAAGAACCTGAATTGAGCAGTCTCATTTTTACTGACGGTCCCCTTTATCTATCGGAACTGTACAATGTAAAGTTCAATACCGATCTCGTGGTTCTTAGTGCTTGTGATACGGGAATTGGAAAATTTGAGACCGGAAAAGGTGTCATCTCCTTGAACAATGCTTTTTTATATGCAGGTGTTCCCAATACCATATCTACGCTCTGGTCCATCTCCGATAAATACTCGAAAAACATCATGGAGGATTTTTATAAAAGTCTAAAGGAAGGAAATTCTACTGCTGTTGCCATTCAAAAGGCCAAGACCAAGTATCTGAAGAATACATCTAATGCCAAACTCAGACATCCTTTCTACTGGGCTGGCTTTATTCACCGTGGGAAATCTAACAAAATAGAGTTTCCTAGTATTTTCCTACCAACCCTACTAGTTGGAGTGTTGCTCTTGGTTGGTATAATTGGTTTCTTTATCTACAAGAAAAAAAAGAGTATGATGGGATATGTAAAAATCAATGACAATTAATTACAGCTTCCATCTGTGCAAAGAGATACATCAGCATTTATTTTGGTAAGTTGTAAGCTACTAATTTGGCCCTTCAATATCTCTTGTCCACTCCTATCATCAAAGCAAGGAAAATGAAAACTTTCATACGGGTAAACTTGTATACTTTTTCTGAGATGGAAAATAACAAGGTAAATTTCTGTGATTCTGGTTTTTAGACAAATTTTAGCAATTAAATGATATTCGATTTGCGAATTTATCCATGTGATAAGTAATTCAAGATGCATATTTAATGTAGCGAAAATAGCCTTGCCTTTGCCCCCGAAAGTTGCAAAAGAAAAATACCAATTGAAAATACACTTCTCAACCTTATTTTGTGGAGCAGAAGGCCCAGTTGAACGGAGTGCTGAAAAAAGACAAATCATAGATGAAAGCCTACGACCTTTTTTTCGCACCATGAGGTATAGATTTTTCCATCCACGCCGAGTTCTTGATACCCTTTGATTTTCATTACAGCAACTCGTTCAGTATGACCGACCACTAACTATTTAATTATGAGACGGTTGTTGTAATTCCCTACAAATCTCAAAAAAAGTAATTCCTTAAATAGTAAAAAATGATTTTTTAAAAATCATTCAGCCTAGTCATAGTTTAATATCTCCAAGGCCATCATTAAAAAAAACCCGATACAGCACAGTACAGTACAGGATGCTCCAAAATTAGGTTAACGATAATTTAACATTTGATTGGAACCGATAACTAAATGAATTAATCTTATGATAAAAACTAAACTTAAAACAAAAAAACGCAAGATTGGACTCTTTGGACTTTTATTTACCCTAGGTTCTTTTATGGCATGGTCGCAACAAACGATTACGGGAACGGTATCCGATTCTGATGGTCCACTTGCCGGAGCTTCGGTAGTGGTAAAAGGGACCATAAATGGTGTCTCGACCGATTTTGATGGAAATTTTAGTATTGAAGCCGGTCCTAGTGATGTGCTGTTAATTTCATATATCGGGTATACTCCAAAGGAAATTCCCGTGGGCGATCAAACACAAATTGATGTCAATCTAGAGGCAGGCAATAAATTGGACGAAGTAGTGGTGATCGGCTACGGTACCCAGCGCAAATCTGATTTGACAGGTTCCGTATCATCGGTCAGTTCTGAAGAAATAACACAGATTCCCACTTCAAGAGTAGATCAGGTGTTACAAGGTAGGGCCGCCGGTGTTCAGGTGACCCAAGCGAGCGGGGCCCCCGGAGCGGGTACGGCCATTCGAGTAAGGGGAGGTAACTCTATTACGGGTAGCAACGAACCGTTATTTGTAATCGACGGTATCGTGGTCGGAACCAACTTCAACTTGAACAATATCAATCCCAACGATATTCAATCCCTTGAAATTTTAAAAGATGCCTCTTCTATTGCCATTTATGGTTCCAGAGGTGCGAACGGTGTGGTTTTGGTCACCACCAAAAGTGGGCGGGGAAGAGCTGGGAAACCTCAAGTGAGCGTTAATGTATTCACCAGTATGCAAATGTTGCCTGAACTACCCGATTTATTAACTCGAGAAGAACAAATCGCGTTTACCAATGAACATGCTGAGTTCCGTGGAGTGGCAATCCCTTTCCCAGATGATCCATCTACGTACCCCGACAACGACTGGATTGATTTGACGACCGGCGCCGCTCCCATTTATAATGTGGATTTGTCAATTGCAGGATCGTCAGAAAACGTGAATTATTATAACTCTTTTAATTATTACAATCAAGAAGGTATTGTAAAAAGTACGGGGATAGAAAAATTCATTTTTAGGTCGAACTTGGATATTGATTTAAGTGACAACCTGAAGACGGGTTTCCGTATCAATTACTCCAGAATCAAAAATGAAAATGGACTCACCAGTTTTGGCGCCAATGCCTTTGGAACATTACGGACGCAACCTGCATTTAATGATGATGGTACCTTTAATGGATTTAATGATGTTGTTGGTTCGCCATTTAATAACCCACTTGCCAATTTCGAGCTGAATACCAACGAGACTTTTACCAATAACTTATTGGCCACGGCGTATTTGGAATACAGGCCAGCGCCAGGTTGGACCATTCGCTCAACGTTCAGTCCAGAATTCAATAATGTGAAACGAAATAGATTTAATTCCAGTCAGCTGCCTGGGAATCTCGCCATAGGTATAACCGATGGGGGAACAGCGAGCGTAAGAACCGTGGCAGGTGTAGGTTGGAACAATGAAAATACCATACAATATCAAACCGATATCGATGAAAACCATGGCTTGACCGTACTTGCGGGTGCTTCCTTTCAAAAAGTGGAAACTGAAATTACGGAAGCAGAGGCAGCAGGGATTACCAGTGATGCCACGGGGTTTAACAACTTGGGCAATTCCGACCCAATCCGATCGGTGGTAAGTAGTGACTTTAGTGGATTTCAAATCGCTTCTTTTTTCGGAAGGATCAACTATGACTATAAGAATAAATACCTCTTAACCTTGGTAGGAAGAACAGATGGTAGTTCTGTTTTCGCGCCAGGAAACAAGTATGAGTTCTATCCTTCAATTGCAGGAGCCTGGAAAATCAGCGAAGAAGCATTTATGCAAAACCAAAATGTGTTCTCAGATTTGAAGTTAAGAGCTAGTTGGGGGCGTTCAGGCAATCAGGCGATTGGACCGTACAGAACACTGGGTGTGCTAACCGAGGCAAACACAACACTTAATGGTGCCGAGGTGCCTGGGTTGACCTTGGGTAGGCCTTCTAATCCAAACCTACAATGGGAAACCACTACTTCATTGGACATCGCTCTGGAAGCATCGCTGTTCGGAGGTCGAATTTTTACGGAATTCAATTATTACTATAAAGAGACCAACGACTTGCTATTGGATGTGACCATTCCTAGACAAACTGGCTTTACAAGTCAGTTGCAAAATGTGGGGTCACTCGAAAATAGAGGATGGGAATTATTGGTGAATTCCACCAATATAACCAATAATGACTTTAGTTGGAATACTACCTTGACATTGGCTTCCAATAAGAATGAAATATTAGATCTTGGCGGTCAAGAATTCATAGATTTAGTTGTGGACCCTATCATTGGATCAGGTAATACACGATTGATTGTTGGGGAATCGGTTCCGGTTTACACAGGATTGAATTACTTAGGTACTTGGAAGAGCCAAGAGGAAATCGATGCCTCAGGAAGAACTGATCCCCAGGTCGTTGGGGGACCTCATTTCGAGGATTTGAACGGAGATGGAATCGCTTCAACTGAAGACAATGTCGTTTTGGGGAGTCCGTTTCCCGACCTGATTTTTGGTATTGAAAATTCATTTTCCTACAAGAATTTTGATTTTTCCTTTTTCTTTCAGGGTACCACAGGCAATGAAGTATTTAATTTAAGAATGCGCAATCACTATTTTAATCGCGGTGAAGCAGTGAAATTCGGAGATTTAAGGAATCGATGGACACCAGAAAATCCAACCTCCAATATTCCCCGTGCAGGTGGAGATTCCGTTACAAATACACCTATTAACTCAGAATATGTAGAGGATGGTTCACATATACGCCTTAAAACGGTACGATTGGCCTATAACTTTCCAACCGAACAAATATTTAAGGGAGTAAAAAACGCAACAGTATACGTATCTGGCGCCAACTTATTGTTGTTCTCCAAGACAAGGTTAATTGAACCTGAGGCCAATAACTTTAATGAAGGTAATAATCAATTTGGCAATATAGCACTTGGATTTTTAGATGCGAATTATCCCAATCCTCGGATTATTACACTTGGTCTAAACGTAACTTTTTAAAAAAAATAGATATGAAAACAAAGAAAATATATGTATTGCTAGCACTAATTTTCGCTCTCTTTGGTTGTGAAGAGTTTTTGGAAGAAGACCCAAGAGCGGTAATTGCTCCGGAAACGTTTTTTGCATCGGATAATGATGCCAGACAGGCCATTCAGGGTACTTATGCCATTTTAAAAAATAATTCCATATACGGTCAGGTTGGCCTTGATCATTTTTATGACAATGGTGCCGATATCATAGAACCGAACCGTGTTGCCAATTTTGTTGAACCTATTGGTAATTACTCATTGAATGAGGCACTGGCCGATGTGTCCGTTCAAAAAATGAGTGTGTCCGATACATGGAAAGACCTGTATAGGGTCGTCTTCAACTCAAATTTCATTATTGATCGGGTAACGGATAATGAAGCCATACTTGAAGAAGTGCGTACCGAGGTTATCGCAGAATCAAGATTTTTGCGTGCGCTAAGTTATTGGCATATTACCAATCTTTGGGGTGATGCGCCATACTACACAGAAGCCCTGTCTCTTGATGAAGTAAGGGTTTTGGGCAGAACAGATGAAAACATAATCATTGCCGGTATTATCGAAGATTTACAGTTTGCTCAATCAATATTACCGGATTCATATCCTGATGACCAAAGAGGTCGTGCTTCAAAATGGGCGGCTGCTATTATCGAGGCGAAAATTTACATGAAACAGCAGAATTGGCAGGCCGGTTTGAACAAATCTTTGGAAATCATCAATGAATCACCTCATGTGCTTTTACCGACCTATGCGGAAGTTTTTGATCCCGCTAATGAATATAATGCTGAAATCATTTGGTCATTGGATTTTGCCAGGGACATCACGGGTCAATTTGACCCCGCTTTTCCAGGAGCGGCCTTTGCTGGGAACAGTAACTGGAGGCCCAGTATGTTCAACCCTCGTTTACGGGATGAGCCTGCCAATTCTGATGAAAGGAGCGCATTGGCCGATGCGCTGAGCGCAAGAGGTGAAGCTTTTAATGGTACGGGCTTGCAAGTAGCCTCAAAAGATTTTGCTGAGAAATTTCCATTGAATGATTTAAGAAGACCACTCAATATCGTGGATAATTACTTAGGGTTCGAACTCAATTTCCCGTACATGCCAAAATTCTGGAATTTGGATCTTGCAACTTCCCCACGTTTCAATCATGAGGATAACCGAATGGTGTTTCGTATGGGCGATGTGTATTTAATGGCAGCTGAATGTGAAAATGAATTGAACGGACCAACTGTGGCATTTCAATACTTGAACCCCATTCGCCAAAGGGCGTATGATACGCAGGCCGAATGGGATTTGACCGTTCTGGACCAACAGGGCTTTAGAGAAGCAATTTATGATGAGCGCAAATGGGAATTGGCTGCTGAAGCACATAGACGATATGACCTAATTCGTTGGGGGATTCTATTGGATGTGGTACAAGACCTGGAATATCGTTTTTGGGAACCTGCTATTAACATAAGGCCATGGCATGTTTTGTTGCCCATTCCGTTGCAGGAATTAGAGCAGAATCCCGCTTTGCTAGAATCAGATCCAACCAACAATGGATATCGATAAAAAGATGTTATGATATTCCATTAACATCTGAGTTAAAAGTTGAGTTTAGTTATGAAGATGGGGCAAATGTAGGTTTGTCCCATTTTTTATTGCGTCTTAAAGGAGCGGGGGTCCAATTAGATACCACAGGATACTTTTTAAAAGGGTTCAATTTATCTTGCTCCTATGCGTCAATTCAAAAGAAACAAAGCCTTTTTATTTTTCAGTTTTACCGTAGTGATTTGTTCAATGGGATTTGGACAAATTAAACATGGTTTAAAGGATGGAAAAGGTCGTCATGTCATACCCAGAGGATTTGTCGTAAATACAAACGACCATAAAGGAGAGGTGTTTTTTGATGCAAATGATTACTTGCGAATGGTACGTTTGGGTGCCAACACCCAAGTTATTCGATTGGAACTGGGTAAATTGAGCAGCTTCCCTGGCGGTGCCCTAGATAACGATTATTTGAAAAAGCTTGACACTCTAGTGGGCCTTGGTCAAAAAATGGCGATAAAGACCGTATTTAAGATGACAGTTTATGGGGTAGATAGTTTTGTTTGGGAAGACTTTTGGAAGAATCAAAACAACGAACATCAGACCTACATCAATGCTTGGAAGGTGGTCTGGAAAAGGTTTGCCTCAAACCCATTTGTCTTGGGCTATGACATTGTCAACGAACCTAGAAAATTGTCCATGGACATTTCTTACGATGATTTGACCAAAAAACATCTGATTCCATTATATCAGAAGATTATCGACGAATGCCATGCTATCACTGCTAACAAAAAAGTATTGATACAGTCTATTTTCATGAACAAAGGCGAAGGCATAGACAACAACCAATATGCAGAAATTACGGCTCCTTTGAATAGGTCCAATATCATTTTTGCGCCCCATATTTATCAGGACAAGATTGATTTCATCAAGCCCGTCATGGATCGGTTTGATAAAGAGTCCGATTTGTTGAATGCCCCAATCCTAATTGGAGAATGGGGATTTCCCACTTTTTCCGTTACTGATACTACAATATCTGGAAAACTGGGCCAATTGGCATACAGGGAGCTTTACATACGAACCGCCGAAGTGTTTGACGAAATGGGAGTAGGGACCATCAAGGCCTGGTTTTTGGGAAATAGGAGCATGCAGAATTTTCTTCCTGGAGGACCCTCTACTTGGGCCATATTCAGTGACAAAAAGGATGCAGGAACGGTAGAACGAATATACTTAACCGATGTTATTGCAAGCCCCTACCCCCAGACCATTGCAGGGGATATACAATCCTTTATGTTCAATCACGCAAAGCGGATACTGGACATTAAGGTTATACCCGATAACCAAAAAGGGATTTCAACTATTTTTGTTGGTGCCAACAGACATTATCCCGACGGATTTTCAATTCTCATTGATACGGATGTGGTTCTTTTTCATGACCCACTTAAACGTGTTGGACTACAAGTTTACAAATGCCCTCCTGAAATAAACCCAACAGACTTTGAATGGGATTCCGTTACCCAAAAGCTCACAGTAAGAAAATGGCCCAAAAGCAATGAAGGAATCCATATTAAAATAGTACCGGGAATCCGGAATTTTGAAGAACCACTAAACCAAAAATGAAAAAACAGCTATTGCAGTATACCTCCTTGTTGCATTGAGCTATAGCTGTGGGGATAATTTAAGAACGCTAACAATTCGGGATACGAGGAAATGGATAAAAAAGTATCCCAATTGATTTCTGAAATGACCCAAGATGCGGCGACCAATGAAAGATTGGACATCCCATTTATGAAGAAGTTTGGTGCGGGCCTTCATGGGCTTTGTTATGATCGAGTAACCGTCCATATACGAGGCTTAAGTTTAAAGTGACAAAGGAGAACCGTTCATACTTATTTTAAACTTTTAAACAACCCTCTTTAAAGTAGGTTGGGTCCAATCTCAAAAATAACCTTAGACTTGTTTGGGTTTGGGAAGAATCTTTTGCTAGAAAATCATAGGTTCAAATTGTATACACAATTATGTAAAAATTAACCCCCATTCAAAAATTGACAATCAATGGGGGTTTTTTTAAACCAACTCAAATAAACTAAACTAATTATCAATTGTCCGGGGCCGGATAAGGTTGGTTCCGGACAGGATCGTTTAAACTATGTCCAATACCGTTGTTGAAGACATAATTGTAGTTTCTTATTCGTTCATTGTTTCCACCGCCCGTTGCAGAAGAAGGCAATGGAGCAGGAGACCTGTTAATATCAACACGTAGTCTATCGTCTCGTCGAAAAACAATTCTTCCTGCCTCACCTGGAATGAGGGTTTGGAATTCATAATTAACATTGAACTCGACCAGGGGATCATTTTGGGTGATATAGGTAGTGATAATATGATATTGAAGGATAAGTCGAATTACGTCAACATCTGCGCGCGCAATTACCTGTTCGGGTGTTTCACCTTCTGCCACATCCGGAGATCCTGTTATCAATTCTATGACATCACCATCGCCGGTGAAGGCGTTATTGTTAAGCATTAAGAATGTTCTGCCGTCATTGGAAGAATTATATTCATCTACAAATCCTGCAGCTTCGATCGCAGCAATAAAATAGTCAAAGTTATCACCGATTAAATCTCCATCCTCATCAAACTCACCAATAACAATATCGGAGGTCAGAAACTCCCATGCAGTTTGGTTTGAAAATGGATCTTCAAAGGAGACATCAGGGTTAAAAACAAATCCTTCCTGTAAGTCCAGGTCACAGCCAAACAACAGGGTCATTGTGAAGGACGCAAATACTAGTTTTAATTTTCTATATTTTTTCATCGTATTTTTTGTTTTTAATATCCGGGTGTTTGATCCAACATAGGGTTTTCCAGAAGATGTTCATCGAATATTGGGAACAAAAGACGTTCTTGGGTAAGCGGAACACCCGTACTCAAAGTATCCAATATTGGATTTAACAGTTCAAGTGCCCGGTTGGTCCTTCTAAGGTCCCACCATCGCTGTCCATCTCCTTCCAATTCCTAGTGACGTTCTTCTAAATTGAACAGTTCTCTGTCTTCTTCACTTGGACCAAATTCCACCGTATCCACCAAGGGCAGTTGTCTTGCGGTCCTGAACTCGTTGACAATTTCCAAAGCTCTGGTCGGGTTGCCCAGGCGATTCTCTATTTCGGCCAGATACAGTATAATGTGTGCATAACGATATAAAACGATATCGGAATCATCCAATCCTGCATTATAGTTTGCCTTATTGTACTTAGCTAATCTGGCAGCTCCTACACCATTGGCTTCTAGGTTAACAAACCCTTCTCTACAGAGATAATATCTAAAATCACCGTAGAAGGTTGTTGTGTTGGCCGGATTTTCATCCGTTGGATCAGGTAAAATCAATACGGGATCTGTATCAGGATACCTTGTGACCCAACCTAAGGAATCAATGGGAAATTTCTCAATCCACTTGTTTTCCAAAGCAGGCGATAGCGTGTATGAAGGGATACCTGCAAAAAACAGCGTAAAAATACCCGACCTGTTAGCAGTTCCCGATTCATCGAGACTAAAGCGAAGGGACATTATCAATTCAGGGCCTGTTTGTATTTTAAGGGGTCCGTCGCTTTCCACCACAAGTGAAAAGGGATCTCCATCGTCATTTAGAAACATATTTTGCCACTCCTCTGCCGATTCCGTAAGTCGGAATCTGCCACTATCCACAATCTTCATGAGTGCTGTTCTAGCACTTTCATCGTCCCCAATGAAACCATATACATCGGCTTGCAAGGCCCAAATACTGGTTAAGGAAAAACGGAATTCATCTGCCAATCGCCCCTCGTCAAAGTTAGCTTCCGCGGCTAACATGTCAGGAATGATCACTTCGTTCAATATGGTTTGAGCATCAGTCCTTGGTCTTTGAAGTCCGTCTGGTGCCCGTGTAGGTTCGGTGAACAGTGGAACACCGCCCCAAACCCTTACTGCTTGAAAATAGGCATATGCTCTAATTGCCAGGGCTTCTGCCAAAAGGTTGCTGTCAAAGCCTTCAATTTGAGGGATGTTCACGATAGCCTCATTGGCCCTATTTATCATATTGTAAAAATCGTTCCAACGTACCGCATTACCGTTACCGGAAGTCACATCGTTTGATGTAAGTTCAATATTGTTGGAAGTCGCTCCATCGTTACCGTTGATATAACTATCCCCTCGAAACTCACCCCATAGATAGTGTTTTAGCCGAAACGTAGGTTGCATACCATCATAAATTCCGATGACCGCTGCTAAAGCATCATTATTATTGGTAAAGAAATTTTCGGGATCAATCTCGCTAACAGGAGATTCGTCAACCAAATCATCGCATGCTGAGGTAAATAGGAACAACAACACAGAAAAACTGAAAATCAAATAGCTTTTTATTTTTTTAGATATCATTTCTAGTTGGTTTAAAATTTAAGATTAATTCCAAAGATCACTTCTCTGTCGTTGGGGAACCTTAAGTTGTCCAATCCAGGTTGCAAAGGATTGCCCCTGGTTCCCAATTCAGGATTATATCCTGGGTAATTGGTCCAGGTGAGTAGATTGTTCCCAGAAACGAAAAACGAACATTGTTTAAGAAATCCCAACTGTTCTAGAGCAGACTTTGGCACATCATATCCTAACCGAACAAAACGCAGTCGGATAAAGCCCCCATCTGTGACAAAGAAGCTGTTAGGTCTGTCTCGATTCTGCGGCACTCGATTTAATCTTGGATATACGGTAATATCACCAGGGTTCAACCAAGCGCCTTCAATTCTATCCGGTCCAGGCGTTTCGTTGGCGGAGTTTAAATCGTTTCTCAGTTCGTCCCAACGTCTCCAAATATCATTTCCCAGTGTATAGTCCAAAAGGAAACTGAGACTGATGGTTTTATACGTGAAATCATTGAAGAAACCTCCAAAAGCCAGAGGTAGTCCATTGCCTATCACCTGTCTGTCATCGTTGGTAATTACAAAATCTCCATCAATATCATCCCAAAAAATATCTCCACCTTCCAGAACACGTCCATCATTGCGCAGTTGGTTAACATTACCTGTGAATTCCTGGCCGTTCAAGGTATAGTTTACAAATTCTCCACCAGCGTCAAAATTAGGTGTCAGTTGAACACCATCGTCGGTAAATGCATTGGATTCGCTGAACGGGAACACACCGAGGTTCTTAAAGCCAAAAATGTTTCCTATGGGCTCCCCTTCCTCAATAATATAGTCCCCTGATTGGAAAGCAGTCCCTCCTGCCAGTCTGGTCACTTCATTTTCTTGGAAGGTGATATTGAAATTACTGTTCCAGCTAAAGTTTTTAGTCGTTAAAATCGTACCTCCAAGGGCTATTTCAATACCCTGGTTCCTGACAGCGCCTACGTTTTGTCGTATTGAACCGAAACCGGATTCTTCAGGTAAGGGAACATTGGCCAAAAGGTCTTCGGTGTCTTTACGGTACAAATCAACAGCTAAAGTCAGTCGATTTCTGAACATGCCCAAGTCTAGGCCAATGTTAGTCTGATTGGTACTTTCCCAACTTAAGTCGGGATTCCCCAATCTAGTGGGCAGAACTCCACTAATACCATTGTAAATAGCTCCTGGCTCAAAGGCAGAAGTAAATTCAAAATCTCCAATACGGTCGTTACCGGTCTCTCCATAACCAAAGCGAATTAGCAGATTATTCACAATTGCGCTCCCTTTCAGGAACTCCTCATTACTTACCCTCCATCCAATAGATCCGGAGGGGAAATAGCCAAATTCTTGGTTATCACCAAAACGAGAAGATCCATCACGCCGTATCGTTGCCCCAATCAGATATTTGTTGTCAAAATCATAATTGAATCCGGCAAAAAGCGAAAAAAGGTTACTGCGTGTATTGAAGGTTTGGTCTGAATTAATTGCCAAACCATTTGGGTCTACGTTGTTAAAGGTTTGAATATCCTCCGACACAAACAGTGCGTTTGAAATACCAAACTCTTCTCTAAACCTTCTTAAAATTTGCATCCCCGCAAATCCTGCAACACTGTGTTTCCCAAACTCTTCATAGTAATTCACAAAATTTTCTTGCTGGATGTCATAGTCGATACGGTCCCTGATACTTCCCAATGGATTGGTATTTCTTGGGTTCAAGACCAATAAAGGTTGGAAATCATTGTTTCTTCGCAGCCTGAAATTAATTCCTAGGGTAGACTTAATTGAAAGCGTCGGTGTTATGTTATACTGGAGGTCGTTGAAACTTTGACCCCTCCATGTTCTTAATCGCAGTTGTCGCAGATTTGCTTCGGCAAGTGGATTTTGGCGTCCGGCGATTTCAGGCGTGAAGTCCCCGTTGGGCTCAAGCACAGGAAAATATGCGATTCGCTCTACCAATTGTTGAAAAACTTGACTTTCATTAAGCCCGCTGAACTCTTCGAAAGACGCGTTAAAGTTGGTACTGGCCGCAAACTTTTTATTTGGTGTAAAATCCAACTTTAATCGGGTATTGATTCTTCTAAAACTACTGTTTACAACCACTCCGTCCTCATTAAGGAAACCTACGTTCCAATATCCTTTGAGCTTTTCACTTCCAGCACTTAATGAAACATTTACTTGATTTCTAAAGCCGGCCCTAGTTATCAATTCCTGTAAATCAAAGGAATTTCGAAGCAAAAGATTTAGGGAATCTCGTTGATTTCCGGTAGGGTTTTCTCTTTGAGAATCAGTTCGTCGCACATCTTCATAAAAAAGGCGTTGTGCCGTATTTGCAACGGGAATGGCGCCATTCAAAGAATTAATTCCGGTCACAATATTCACGTCCACGTTCAATTCTCCAGATTTTCCTGATTTGGTAGTGATGAGTACAACCCCATTGGCACCACGTGTTCCATAAATAGCAGTGGTAGCACCGTCTTTTAAAACTTCCAATGACGCAATATCGTTGGGGTCGATGTTATCTATATTGTCCAATTGCTGTCCATCTACTACATAGAGTGGACCCGTACCCCCTGCACTAAAAGTGGAAGTTCCCCTTACCCTAATATCAAAACCAGCACCGGGGCCTCCATTGGTGGCGATTTGCACCCCGGCCAATCTTCCTTGTGCTCCTTCAAAAGCATTGGTAGGTGTTACTTGGACTATCTCTTCGGATTTCACTGAGGATAGCGCCCCTAAGACCTTTTCCCTGGGTATTTGGGAATAGCCAATAACCACAACTTCATCTAAATTCTGGGTGTCTTCTTCAAGTATAACATCTACCGTTGTACCGTTTACTGTAATTTCTTTGGAAATAAAGCCCACGGAAGAAAATACCAGAATCTGGGAACCGGGAACTAGGATGATCGAGTAATTTCCGTCAAAGTCAGCTGAGACTCCATTTGTAGTTTCTTTTTGAACAACATTGACTCCCGGAATTGGTTCTCCGTTAATATCGGTTATGGTTCCTGATACTTCTTGGGCTCTTACAAATGAAGACATGGCAACAAAGAAGAGAACCATTGCTGACACATTACATTTCAGCCTTCCAACAAAAGGTCTTTGTCTACATTTTTTTTTCATTTTTCAAGTTTACTTTATAATAGTTTGATTTGTTATGAGGTTGTTATTTTAACACTATCAAATTTTAAAAACTGACAAAAATTTGCGCAAAAAAATATGGAAACCTCAACAATGATAGAAACTTGAGAAAAAGGAGCCATCCTGTACTGTACTGTACTGTTTCGGATGGACGTATGGGCCTAAATAGGGGAAACTGTTAAAAAAAATGTTGATTTGACTTCACTGCACCAAAAAGTTTTCTCTTCAAACCATTTGTTGTGAAACCTATCCAAACGCTAGCCATTTCTGACTGTTCTAGGTAGAAAATCGCTGGATAAAGTTGAATTCATTTTTTATTTCATGAGAGGAATTGTTAAGAATCATATCTGCGGCTTGTTCTCCCATTTTGATAAAATTGGTGCTTACCACAGATATACCCAACAATTCTTTAAGAGGTGTGTCATTGTAGGATATTATACCGATATCCTTACCAAGTTTTAGATTTTTGTCCCGGGCTTGTTTCACCAAATTGACCAAGTCGTTTTCTTCAATTATAATGTAGATGTCTTTGGGACGCAGTTCCATACTGTCATAGATTTCATTGAGAATTTCAAAATCCAGATCATTTTGGATACAAAACCTTTTGAATCCCGTGACAATGCCAGTAGGGTAGGGGTATATCGATTTGTTCGGATAGACCAAGATAAATTTTTCAAATTTTTTCAATCTATCAATACCTTTGGATAGGGCTCCATGGATATCCTCGGTAAAATCCTGGTAGACACGCCCTGATTCAACAGAGGGACTCTTCAAATTTCGGTCCAGAATAATGAGTTTATCACCAGGGATGGATAAAATGGACTTAAGTATATCATCGGTACAGCCCATATGTTGCATGTTTTCATCTTTAAAGTGAGGCATAATTACGTAATGGTCGTACAAATGTTTTTTCTTTTCCAGAATGTTACTGAAAAGAAGGGGTTCACAATGATAGATATCGAGATCGACCCTCGCATTGGCTCCCATCCGACTCACAAAAGAATTATAAATCCTTAACTTGTAGGTGCTCAACTTGTTTACCAAAAAGAGAACGTTCAATTTTATGGTTAGGTCAATTTTGGCGATGTAATACCCCTTACCTTTTACGGATTCTATAATTTTTTGTTTTTTTAGAATGGTGTAGGCTTTTTCTACGGTATCCCTGGATAAAAGGTACTCTTCGCTGAGTTGGTTGATGGAAGGAATTTTTTCACCCAACGTCAGATTGCCGTTGTTTATGTTTCTTAATATAGAATCAATTACTTGCTTGTATTTTGGAATTCTTGAATTGGTATCTATATTAATTTGCGCTGTCGTGTTCAAGTCGAATTAGAATTTTAATGGTATTTTTCCTTTTGATGCAAGATATTTTAAAATAATGATTCTTTTTGTTTTTTAACCTTTTCAGTATAGTACAGGATGCGTTGTCATTTCCCAACGTCTACTTTCGTCTGTGAGAAAAATATAAATCCATGCAGGTGAAAACATACAGCCATGTCAATTACCTTTGGGATAATGCCCATGCTGCTACCTTAGGGGACAATCAAGTAGACCTGTTTCTCTACCGATCTAACATATTAGGGTCTGATCTCAGAATCACCAATTATGGAGGAGGGAATACAAGTTGCAAGACCTTGGAAAAGGATCCTTTGAGCGATGAAGAAGTTGAGGTGATGTGGATAAAGGGGTCAGGAGGTGATATCGGCACTCTGAACAGGAAAGGCATTGCCGGCTTGTATACCAAACGTCTTAGAGATTTGAAAAATGTTTATAAAGGCTTACCCGATGAGGACCGAATGGTTGGTCTTTTTAACCACTGTATCTATGACCTTGATAGTAAGGCGCCTTCCATAGATACCCCTCTACATGGCCTTCTCCCTTTTTCCCATATCGACCACCTTCATCCAGATGCACTTATTGCTATAGCAGCAGCTAAGGATGGTGAAAAAATAACCCGTGAAATATGGGGTGATACTATGGGCTGGGTACCATGGCAAAGACCCGGTTTTGACCTGGGCCTTCAATTGGAGAAGTGTTTAAATGATAATCCCGGTATTCGAGGTATAGTTTTAGGTAACCACGGACTTTTTACCTGGGGCGATACGTCGTACGAGTGTTACGTGAACAGTCTTGAGGTGATTGAGATGGCGTCCGAATACATTGACAAAAAAATCGAGCAAAAAGGCAATGTTTTTGGAGGACCAAAAGTTAAAAGCCTACCGAAAGACCAGCGTTCAAAAAAAGCAGCAGCGCTAATGCCATTGTTGCGAGGTCTATGTTCCTCAGAAAAGAGAATGATAGGCCACTTTACGGACGACGAAGTGGTGATGCAATTCATCAATAGTCATGATATGCAACGTCTTGCGCCTATGGGAACGTCTTGCCCCGACCATTTTTTACGGACAAAAATCCAGCCGTTGGTACTTAATCTGAACGCCGATGAAGATTTTTCGGATTCAAACAAAGTTTTGGAAAAATTAAGACCAGCCTTTGAGCAGTATCGGAAGGAATACACGGAATACTATGAGACTTGCAAGCATGACGACAGTCCGGCGATTCGGGATGCGAATCCGGTCATTATTATTTTTCCAACAATTGGTATGTTCAGTTTTGCTAAAAACAAGCAAACCGCACGGGTAGCAAGCGAATTCTATATCAACGCCATTAATGTAATGCGCGGTGCCGAAACAATTACCGAATATACCTCTTTGCCTCGCCAAGAAGCGTTCAATATTGAATATTGGCAATTGGAAGAAGCGAAATTGCAGCGGATGCCCAAAGAGAAAACACTTTCTCGTAAAGTAGCCTTGGTCACAGGAGCGGGTGGGGGAATTGGCAAGGCTATTGCCGATAAACTTGCCGAACAAGGTGCCAATGTATTTTTGACGGATATTGTAGAAGATCGTTTAAAAGAAGCCAATGAAACCTATCCGAGAGATGTCTCATCCTATTCCTTTTGTGATGTAACCGACAGTTCATCAATTTCAGAAGCCTTTGAAAAGGCCTGTTTAGAATTTGGTGGAGTTGATATCGTGGTTCACAGTGCTGGCTTGGCTATTTCAAAACCTCTTGAGAAAACTACAGAGAAAGATTGGGATTTACTTCAAAACGTCCTGGTTAAAGGACAGTTTGAACTGGCCAAACAAGCTGTAGCGATAATGCGAAACCAGGGGCTGGGTGGAGATTTTATCTGTATTGCTAGCAAAAACGGCTTGGTGTCGGGGCCTAACAATATAGGGTATGGCACCTCAAAAGCAGCACAGCAGCATATGTCAAGATTACTTGCAGCTGAGCTAGGTAAGGACAAAATAAAAGTCAATGTTATAAATCCTGATGGTGTAATCGTTGGCAGTAAAATCTGGGAAGGTGACTGGGCGGAAGGTCGCGCCAAAGCTTATGGGATTTCCATTGAAGAATTACCCGAACACTACGCCAAGAGAAATCTTCTGAACGAAATTATTTATCCGGAAGATATTGCCAATGGCGTTTTTGCTTGTGTCGGGATTCTGGATAAGACCACGGGAAATATAATCAATGTAGACGGCGGTATGCCCAATGCATTTGTACGATAGTTGTTTAGTTGATTTAAGTTCAAGCTTCTATGGGATAAAACCTATGGAAGCTTATTTTAATCATAACCGAAGTAAGGTGAAACTAGATGAAGATTACCGATGACCATATAGGAACCACGAATAAGAAACTCAGTGCTTCGCACGAAACACGTTTCGATGTTTTGCGCAAAATGCTGACGGATCAAGGCAAAGACGTAAGCGCCATCCTAAAAAAACTGGAAACCTTTCAGGTAGCTATACCCAGTTGGGCTTTGGGAGCTGGCGGGACCAGGTTTGGCCGTTTCGGATTTAAGGGAGAGCCTAGTAGATTAGAGGAAAAAATTGACGATGTGGGTATTTTGCACAAACTTACGCAAATGGCAGGTGCAATTTCATTACATATCCCTTGGGATGTGCCTGAAGACTACAATGCTATCAAGGAACTGGCGCAATCACATGATATTGTTTTTGACGCAATGAATTCCAATACTTTTCAAGACCAAATAGATGCCAAATCCAGCTACAGGTTTGGTTCTTTGTCAAATGTAAGCAAGGTTTCCCGTGACCAGGCCATTGCACATAATATTGATGTCATCAACATGGGGACCAAATTGGGATCCAAAAGCCTGACCGTTTGGCTGGCAGATGGCAGCAGTTTTCCGGGGCAAGCCAATTTTCAACAAGCATTACAAAATACAGAGGATAGTCTAAAAACCATTTATAAAGCTTTACCGGATGACTGGAAACTCTTTATCGAATACAAACCCTATGAGCCAAATTTCTACAGTACGGTAATACAAGATTGGGGTACATCGTTCATGCTGGCAAATGCTTGTGGCCAAAAAGCCTATACTTTGGTAGATTTGGGGCATCACTTACCAAATACCAATATCGAGCAGATAGTATCCACCTTAATGATGAAGGGCAAATTGGGTGGTTTTCATTTTAACGATAGTAAATATGGTGATGATGATTTGACCGTGGGCAGTATTAAACCTTACGCGCTATTCCTTATTTTCAACGCTTTGGTCTACGGTATGGAAAATAATCCAAAAAATCCATACCCAGCTTGGATGATAGATGCAAGCCATAATATAAAAGACCCTCTGGAGGATCTCATTCAGTCCCTTGAGGCTATTCAAGAAGCCTACGCCAAGGCGCTACTTATCGATCAAAAAATGTTGGCCGCTGCGCAAGAGGAACAAGATGTGGTCAAATGCCAAGAGCTACTGCAGGATGCCTATCGAACTGATGTACGACCTCTATTGGAAAAGGCTAGATTGCACAAAGGTGGCGCCATAAGACCAATAGAAGCCTATCGGGACCTAAAAATAAGAGCACATTTAATATCGGAACGAGGTGAAAATTCCACAGCTTCCGGTTTATGAAGAATTGAGATGAAGGAGGAAGTCACTGCCATATTCGACATTGGTAAAACCAATAAAAAGTTCTTCCTGTTTAATGCGGATTTTGAAGAAGTATATCGCGAATATGCCTCTTTTGAACTCATCAAAGATGAAGATGGCCATCCCACAGAGGATTTAGCGGTTCTACAGTCTTGGATGAAGGAGGTGTTTGAACGAATATTAAAGACCAAAAAGCACAACATTACGGCGATAAACTTTTCAACCTATGGAGCTAGTTTTGTGCATTTAGATAAGTTTGGAAAAGTGCTCACCCCTTTATACAATTATACCAAACCTTTGGATGGTACACTGACCGATCAGTTTTATGATACGTACGGTCCGTATCGGGAATTTGCTAAAGTGACCGGTTCATTGAATGATGGAATGCTCAATTCTGGTCTTCAGCTCTATTGGCTGAAACATGCTAAACCCAACATTTTTGGGAAGATTAAATATTCGCTTCACTTGCCCCAGTATTTGAGCTATATTTTTACGGGAATCCCACTAAGTGAATACACTAGCATCGGCTGTCATACCGCCTTGTGGGATTATTCCAAAAAGGACTACCACTCCTGGGTTTACAAGGAAGAAATCCACAAGAATCTACCGCGTATTGTTTCCACCGAAACAAGTATAAATATGAATTTCAATGGTAAACGCATCAAAATTGGTGTTGGAATCCATGACAGTTCTGCTGCACTTTTACCTTATGTTCGGAGCATCAAAAAGAAGTTTATTTTGGTATCCACAGGAACATGGAGCATTGCCCTGAATCCATTTTCTAGAGGAACCCTTACGGATGAAGATATTCGAAAAGACTGTATCAATTACATGCGCATCAACGGTAAACCGGTAAAGGCCAGCCGTATCTTTTTAGGTAATGAATATGGCATTCAGGTAAAGAAGTTGGCCCAGCATTTCAAGGTAGCCGAAGACTATCACAAGACCGTCAAATTTGATTTTGATACGTTCTTTGACATTATCAAGGATTTTGAATATTGCTTTCGTTGGGAAAGCATAACTGATGCTAATATGCCGAAGAAAACCCATTTTACCTATCATAAATTCGAGCATGCCTATCATCAATTAATGACAGAGCTGGTTTTACTTCAAGTAGAGAATATCAAAATTGCCACAGGAGGGGACGAGATAGACAAACTCTACATTGATGGAGGTTTTAGTGATAATGATGTCTATTTAAAATTGGTTTCTCATTATCTCAGAAATATGGAACTGCGCACAACAGATTCCTCGTTGGGCTCTGCAATGGGTGCCGCTATGGCTATTTCCGATAACAAACTCAACTCAAAATTCTTACGAAAGAACTATTCCTTAAAAAAACATGTCCCGTTTATGATAAAGTAACGCACTATGGCCAAAGCATTCAATCCAAAATATCCTTCCACATACGATTTAAGAACAAGAGCCAAAAAACGGATTCCGAAATTTGCTTTTGAATATTTGGATGGCGGATGCAATGAAGATGTCAGTATTTCCAGGAATACAGAAGAAATTAGAAAAGTCCAATTACAGCCAAGATACCTGCGCAATCGAGGTATAAGCGCTACCAAGACCAAGGTTTTGGGAATGGAGTTCGACACTCCTTTTGGTATTGCCCCCGTCGGACTTCAGGGATTGATGTGGCCCAATTCTCCAGAAATATTGGCCAAGGCTGCGTTCAAACACAACATCCCTTTTATACTGAGTACGGTAACCACAACGAATATTGAACGCGCCAGCGAGTTGACAGAGGGTAAAGCTTGGTTTCAGTTGTATAATCCGGCCCAGGATGAATTGCGAAATGCTATTATTGACCGAGCGGCGGCAGCGGAATGTCCGGTTTTAGTGTTGCTGTGCGATGTGCCGACTTTTGGCTACCGGCCAAGAGATATCAGAAATGGTCTGGCCCTGCCACCGAAAATGTCAGTAGCCAACATCCTTCAGATATTGGGCAAGCCAACATGGGCCATTAACACCTTGAAACACGGCCAGCCCACCTTTGAAACATTACGCCCGTATACCCCAGAGGGCCTAAACCTCAAACAGCTCGGTCAGTTTATGGACAAGACCTTTTCAGGCCGTTTGAACGAAGAACGTATCAAACCGATTCGTGATAAGTGGAAAGGCAAATTGGTGCTCAAAGGAGTTGCGTCTCTACAAGATACCGAAGATGCCATACGGTTTGGGTTTGATGGCATTATTGTTTCCAATCACGGGGGTAGACAACTAGATGCCGCCGAATCAACAATTAGCTCTTTGACTGAAATCGCTGCCAAATACGGTAATCAAATTGAGGTCATGATGGACAGTGGTCTACGTTCTGGTCCTGATATCGCTAGAGTCATGGCGTCAGGAGCCAAATTTACCTTTATGGGGCGACCGTTTCTTTATGGATGTGGAGCTTTGGGGAAACAGGGTGGCGACCATACCATAACGATGCTGAAAACACAATTTAAACAGGTGATGGACCAACTGTGTTGCGAGCGCGTTGAGGACCTTCCAAATCACCTCATAATCAATTAAAACAACCAAAAATGAGCAAATACCCAGATGGATATGAAGTTGTGGAAGAACTGGTTGACGGAGAATTTGAAAGAGAACCCGTTCCCAAATCCAAACTAAAAAGCTGGAAGAGCTTTTTGGGAATGTATGCTGGTGAGCATGCTGCAGGTACTGAATTCATGATAGGCCCCTTGTTTTTGACAGCTGGGGTCAGTGCCTTCGATTTGATTTTAGGACTTTTTATTGGAAATCTACTTGCTGTTTTAAGCTGGCGTTTCCTGACTGCTAAAATTGCAGTGGCCAATAGGTTGACCCTTTATTATCAACTCGAAAAAATATGTGGTAAGAACCTAGTAACGGGCTACAATCTGGCCAACGGCATCTTGTTTTGTTTTCTCGCAGGCGCCATGATTACCGTTTCAGCAACTGCAGTGGGTATACCTTTTAATATGGAAATGCCCAAACTTACAGATACGCTCCCGAACGGCCCAACATGGATCATCATAGTAATCATTTTAGGGACGGTCATTTCTTTGATTGCTTCAAAAGGATACGATACGGTCTCAAAGGCCGCCAATTGGATGTCGCCGATCATTGTTTTGGCCTTTGTGGCTTGTGGTTTCGTTGCTCTGAACCAGCTTGATGTAAAAAACTTTGCTGATTTTTGGAATATTTGGGGGGAAGGTTCAGCACCATTTCCCGGCCAAATAAAATTTACCTTTTGGCATGTGGTCATCTGGTCTTGGTTTGCTAATGCGGCCATGCATATTGGCATGTCTGACTTGTCAGTTTTTAGATTTGCGAAAAAATCGAGTGCCGGTTGGACAACCGCTGCAGGAATGTATGTAGGGCATTACATGGCGTGGATTGCTGCTGCGCTGCTCTATGCCGTTTACTTGAAATCTTCCGAAGCACAGGCCTTTTTATCCAATGGGGAAGCTCCTCCTGTAGCACCGGGTCCTTTGGCCAACAATGCCATTGGTGTCTTCGGTATTATAACAGTGGTCTTGGCAGGATGGACCACGGCCAATCCCACTATTTACAGGGCAGGACTTGCCTTTCAGGCCATCATACCCAAAGTTTCCACTTTTTGGGTAACCATTATTGCAGGTACCATTGCCACAATTGCTGGTTTATTTCCAGCATTCGCCATGAAGTTATTGGGATTTGTCGCTTTATACGGATTTATTTTGGCGCCCTTTGGGGCTGTTATTGTCTTTGAACACTTTTTTCATAAAAAGGCCGGGATTATAAAAAACTACGCAGAAAGGACCAATATAAAATTCAACAATGCGGTATTTCTAGCCTGGGCTATAAGTTTTGGGCTCTTCTATTTTATATCGTTGCAATTTGACGTTTTCCTGTCGTTCGTAACCTTACCTGCCTGGCTACTTTGTGGCTTTCTTTTTTTGGTCTTCAGCAAAAGATTACAAAAAAAGTAAATAAAGATATTTATGAAGCTTCATAAGCTAATACATGCCAAGGAACTTGAAATTAATTATATAAACCCAAAACTGAGTTTCATTAGGACGGCGCAATCGTCCTGTTTTATGGTTTTGGTAGTGCCGGCCTTATTTGGATGGTCAAAGCGTACCCGAAAACTGGATTTTTCGGTACAACAAGCTTGCCGATAAGTAGAGCAGGCTTTTACAAATATGAGAATGTAAATTATGGAAATAGAACAAACCCACTTTAACCATAAAAATGGTAAGCGGATAGCAGATTCAGAAATTGAAGAAGACTTTTTTGAGCTGAAAAGCCATGATTTGGATTAAAATTGAACAATACTACTCCATTAATGAACCTTGAATCTCTTTTATGGCAGTATTTTGACAGCATTAAAAAAAGAACTTAAAACCAATACTTAACAATAAAGATGTTTTATGAAGAAAGTAGTCACTTTTGGAGAGATAATGCTTAGACTGGCACCCCCAGGATTTCTGAGGTTTTCGCAGACAAACAGTTTTGATGTCGTCTATGGCGGTGGCGAATCTAATGTTGCCGTTTCCCTTGCAAACTATGGTGTTCCTGTAGATTTTGTAACCCGACTACCAAATAATGACATCGGTCAATGCGCGCTTATGGAAATGCGAAAGAGGGGCGTAGGTACGGATAAAATTGTCTATGGTGGCGACCGATTGGGAATTTACTTTTTGGAGACCGGTGCGGTATCTAGAGGTTCAAAAGTGGTTTATGATAGGGCGCATTCGGCCATTGCCAAAATCCAGCCAGGCATGATCGATTGGGACAGCGTGTTCAAAGGCGTGGAATGGTTTCATTGGACGGGCATTACCCCAGCCATATCCCAAGGTGCCGCCGATGCTTGCCTAGAGGCCGTAAAAGTGGCTGAAAGCAAAGGGGTCATCATTTCAACAGATTTGAATTATAGGGCAAAACTGTGGAAATATTGCGATGCTGCCAAACGTGAGAACATAATGGCAGAACTTACGTCCTACTGTGATATTGTATTGGGTAACGAAGAGGATGCCGAAAAACATTTTGGTATACATCCCAAAGGGCTGGATGTACATAAAGACGGGGCCAACATAAAGGCAGAAGCTTTTTTATCGGTCTGCAAACAAATGATGGAACGCTTTCCAAAGGCAAAAAAAGTAATAACCACCCTTAGAGGGTCTATATCGGCCTCCCATAATACATGGGCCGGAGTGCTCTGGGATGGAGAAAAAATGTACGAGACAAGGCAGTATCAGATTACCCATATCGTAGACCGTGTCGGTGGAGGGGATTCCTTCATGGGCGGACTTATTTACGGGCTTTTAAAGTATCCTGAAGACGCCCAGAACGCATTGGATTTTGCTGTAGCTGCCTCCTGCTTAAAACATACCATTAAAGGCGATGCCAACTTGGTAATGGTGGATGAAGTCGAAAAACTTATGGGAGGGGACGCCTCCGGGCGGGTAGCGCGATAACAACCTAAAAAGGAATAAAACATTAATTTCAATACATGGCACAATATTCAAGGATAGAAGTGGCAACAGTCATGAAGGAAACGGGCATGGTGCCCCTTTTCTATCATCCCGATGTGGAATTGGGAAAAAACGTACTCGCCGCCTGTTACGAAGGTGGGGCACGTTTAATGGAATTTACCGCTAGGGGCGATTTTTCCTTTGAGGTATTTCAGGAACTGAACAAGTTTGCCATTAAAGAATTGCCCGGAATGATTATGGGTGTAGGTTCCATTACTGATGCAGGGGCGGCCTCTTTGTTCATGCAGATGGGCGCTAATTTTGTCGTGACCCCAACTCTTCGGGAAGATATCACCGTAGTCTGTAATAGAAGAAAGGTGCTGTGGTCGCCCGGTTGCGGTTCCCTGACCGAAATAAATAGGGCCGAGGAACTTGGCTGCGAGATTGTCAAACTGTTTCCAGGATCTACCTACGGACCTGGTTTTGTAAAGGCCATCAAAGGTCCGCAGCCGTGGACAAACATCATGCCCACGGGCGGGGTAAGTACCGAAGAAGCAAACCTAAGGGGCTGGTTCGATGCCGGTGTGACCTGCGTAGGTATGGGTTCCAAACTCATAAGCAAAGAGGTTTTGACCAATAAAGATTTTGAAGGTCTTAATAAAAAGGTCGCAAAAACCTTAAAATTGATTAAAGAAATCAGGTCATAAAACAACATATTCCATGAGTTTCATTAGTGAAGATTTCTTATTGCAAACCGATTTTGCAAAAAAGTTGTACCACGATTACGCGGCTGATTTGCCAATATTGGACTATCACAACCATTTGCCCCCATATGAAATTGCCCAAAACCGAGTGTTTGCGAACATCAGTCAAGTATGGTTGGCAGGAGATCATTATAAATGGCGGGCAATGCGCGCTTTTGGTATCAATGAAAAATATATTACCGGTAATGCTCCGGACAAGGAGAAGTTCGTCAAATGGGCCGAAACCGTACCCTACACTGTTAGAAATCCTTTATACCACTGGACCCATCTTGAACTTAAAAGATATTTCGATATTGATGAACTGCTCACCGTTCAAAATGCAGAGAAGATTTATGAACTTACCTCGGCGAAACTTCAGGAACCCTCGCATCATACTTTAGGACTTCTTTTACAAAAGAAGGTGGAATTTTTATGTACTACGGATGATCCGACCGATACCTTAGAATATCACAAGCAAATTGCCGATAAGAAAATAAGCCCCAGAACATATCCCACATTCCGTCCAGATAAGGTCTACGCCGTCGAAGATTCCGCGTCCTACTCCCAATTTTTGGACTCCCTATCGGCGGTCACCAAAATGGAAATCAAGACCTACGATGATTTTATTGCAGCCTTGGAAAATAGGGTCAACTACTTTCACGAGTCGGGATGCAGACTTGCTGACCATGGTCTTGAGCAACTCTATTATTTTGGTACAACAGATTCTACCTGTGATACCATTTTCAGCAAGGTAAAGTCGGCTAAGGTACTGTCCCATGAGGAGATTCAAGTATTTAAATACAAGACACTGCTACTATTGTGTAGAATGTACCATAAAAGAGGTTGGGTGCAACAATTTCATTTGGGCTCGATCAGGAACAACAATACACGATTACTGAACGAACTCGGACCGGATACTGGATTCGATTCCATCGGTGATTTTTCGCAGGCACGGGGACTTAGCAGCTTTTTAAACAACTTGGATAGCACGGACCAATTGACCAAAACGATTCTTTATAACCTTAATCCTGCGGATAATGAAGTATTCGCCACGATGGCCGGAAATTTTAACGATGGTACCGTTCGGGGCAAAGTGCAGTATGGTTCCGCTTGGTGGTTTTTAGACCAAAAAGAGGGTATGGAAAAACAGTTGAATACGCTGTCGAACATGGGATTGTTAAGTTGTTTTGTGGGCATGTTGACCGATTCCAGGAGTTTTTTATCCTTTCCAAGGCATGAATATTTCAGACGTATCCTTTGTAACTTAATAGGTAAGGACGTTGTTCATGGAGAACTTCCTGCAGATGAAAAATGGTTGGGTAAAATTGTGGCTGATATATGTTACAATAACGCCAAAAACTACTTCGGATTGTAAAAACGGTTACAGCGGTAAAAAGATGAAAACAATAAAATGGGGCATCATTGGCTGTGGCGATGTGGCCGAGGTTAAAAGCGGTCCAGCCTTCCAACGTGTCAACAATTCTGAACTCTTCGGAGTGATGCGCCGGAACGGTGAAAAAGCCAAGGATTTCGCGAAAAGACACAAAGTTCCCAGGTGGACTAACGATGCCAACGAGCTGATAAATACCAAAGAAATCAATGCGATCTATGTGGCAACACCACCATCCACCCATAAAGCGTATGCCATTGCAGCTTTGAAAGCTGGAAAACACGTGTACCTCGAAAAACCGATGACTTTAGACACGATTGAAGGGCTGGAGCTCTCTGAGGCCGTAAAAAGCAGTAACCAAAAATTGACAGTTGCCCATTATCGAAGAAAATTACCTGCTTTTGAAAAGGTAAGCACTTTATTAGATGAACGTGTTGTAGGAGATGTGGTTGCGGTCGATATCCAACTTTTCCAACCTAAACAATCCAATATTGTTGCCAAAACAGCTGAAAACTGGCGTTTGACCCCAGAAATTTCCGGAGGTGGTTATTTTTATGACTTAGCCCCGCATCAGATTGATTTGATGTACCATTACTTTGGTGAGTTTGAAGCGGTTTCCGGGTATGCTACCTCAGAGAATAATAAAGTTGAAGAAACGGTCAACGGAATTATTCGTTTCAAAAATGGCATACAGTTTCGCGGTATTTGGAATTTCAAGGCGTCAGAAATCTACAAAAAAGAAGAGTGCGTTATTTATGGTACAGAAGGAACTATTCGTTTTTCGTTCTATGGGAATAATGTAAAACTTTGCAAAGCAACGGGGGAGAACACGTTTGCATTTGAAAATCCTGAACACATACAAGAACCCATGATTGCCGCAACTGTCAATTATTTTTTGGGAAGTGCGGAAAATCCATGCTCCGTGAACGAGGGTCTCCAAGTGATGAAAGCGCTTGAAAAACTTAGTGGACGCGCATAATTTCAGTTAGTTTATAACCCGAACTGCCTGGGAAGCCATAAGCTCAACTCTGGAAAATAGGTGACTAAGAACAACGCAATGATCATGGCGACAAAAAGCGGAAGCAAAGGTTTAACCACTTTTTCTATGGAGGTCTTTGCAATACCGACACCAACAAAGAGTACGGAGCCAACTGGCGGGGTACATAGACCAATACATAGATTGAGTACCATTATGATTCCGAAATGAACAGGGTCAAGTCCCAATGCGGTCACTACAGGCAAAAAAATTGGTGTAAAAATTAATACCGCTGGGGTCATGTCCATAAAGATGCCCACAAATAATAGTAATAAATTGATAATCAGAAGAATTACAATAGGATTATCACTTAAGGCCAATAAAGCAGTACTGATATCCTGTGGTATATTTTCGTAGCTCAAGGCCCACGACATACTCATGGAAGCTCCTATCAATAACATTACGATAGCTGTAGTTGAAGAAGAATCCAACAAGATTTGGGGCATTTTGGACAAGGAAATTTCTTTATAGAAAAGACCTAAGAGAAAACTGTATAAAACAGCTATGGCAGATGCTTCGGTTGCTGTGAAAATTCCAGCTACGATACCACCAATCACAACCACCAACATGAATAGGCTCGGGAGGGCATCTATAAAGGTTTTGAACACTTCTTTTAGGCTACTTCGCTTTCCTACTTTATATCCTTTCTTTTTTGCCCATACAGAGGCCACTATCATAAGAAAGAGACCTGTTAAAATTCCGGGAATATAACCTGCCAAAAATAGTGCGGCAATGGAAGCCCCGCCACTCGCCAAAGAGTAGACAATTAAAACGTTGCTTGGCGGTATGACCAGACCGGTGGTTGAAGCGGTAATATTGACGGCAGCACCAAATTCTTTGGAATAGCCTTCTTTCTCCATTTCCGGACCCAAGATGCTCCCCATTGCGGAAGCTGCTGCCATTGCAGAACCGGCAATGGCCCCCATAAGCATCGCAGATATAATGTTGATTAGGGCAAGACCTCCCGGTAAGGCGCCCACCAAAGTTTTTGCAAAAGCAATAAGTCGATTTGCTATACCGCCCTTGTTCATTAACTCTCCCGATAAAATAAACAAGGGTATCGCCAGTAATGCAAAACTATCTAAGCCCGTGCCAATGCGCTGGGAAACCGTCGTAGCAGCAGGCAATAGCGGAATGCTGACCATCAATGTCAACAGTGATGAAATAGCGATACTCCATGCTACTGGGGTTCCTATGGCAAGCAGACAGACAAAACTTAGAACGAGTACAAGTACAGGGATGTATTCCATAGTCTACCGCTTTTTTAGGATATCGGACATTTTGTAATAAATTATCAACATGCCGCTTATGGGAATTACGGCGTAGACCACCGCCAATGGTACCTGTAGTGCCGGTGAATTTTGGCCCAGCACATACGTAATATACACTAATCTGGAGCCGCCAATGACCATAGCGACCATACAAAATAGGATAATGAGTAGTCGAACCATCAATATCAAACCTTGTTGGATGGGCACGTTGAACCTCCGCGGCAATACGTCAATCGCTACGTGCATGTTTCGCCCTGAAACGTAGGCCGCTCCCAAAATTCCTATCCATATCATGAGATAACGGGCCAACTCATCGGTAAATGAACTCGGGGTTCCAATAATGAACCGACTGGCCACCTGCCACAATACGTTGATGACCATTACGGCCATAATGATGACCAGAAAATTGGCAAGTATCTTATCAATGGTTTTTCTAAGCTGCATAGTTCGGTTTTAAATTATTCTACCGCCTGTATTTCCTGTATCAGTTTGAAGATGACTTCATCATTTCTGTATTTATCAAAACTGTCCTTGATTTTATCCGCGAAAAGACTTTTATCGGGTCTTATGATTTCCACTCCCGCTTTTTTAACGGCCTCTAGGGCTTCACTTTCAGCTTCGAGCCAAAGTTCGCGTTGATAGGTAATAGAACGTTCAACTGCTTTTTTCAGCCATGCTTGTTCTTCCTGGGTCAATTTTTCCCAGGTTTGGGTGCCCGCCAGTAAAACATCTGGAAGTATGGTGTGCTCATCCAAAGTGTAATATTTACAGACCTCATAGTGTCGGGACAGGTAAAAACTGGGGGGATTGTTCTCAGCACCATCGACCACCCCTTGTTGCAATGCCGTGTACAGTTCTCCCCAAGATATAGGGGTTGGCGACCCGCCTAGTCCGCGTACCATATCCATAGCAGTGACACTTTCCATGACACGTATTTTTTGGCCTTTTAAATCCTCAGGGGTATTGACCGGTTTTTCTTTGGTATAAAAACTACGACTCCCGGCATCATAATAACCCAAGCCTTTTAACCAGTATTTTTCGCCATCGTTCAGCAATTGTTGCCCAATAGGGCCATCAAGCACCTCAAACGCATGTTCGCGACCACGAAATAAAAACGGCAATCCAAGCACTTTCATCTTGGGAGCAAAGTTTTCGAGCACCCCAACGGATACTTTGGTCATGTCCAAACTACCAATCTGCAACAGCTCCAAGCATTGTCTTTCGGTACCCAATTGCTGGCTGGGATAAATTTCTAGTTTCAACTTTCCATCAGAAAGTTTTTCGAGATCCTCACCCATCTTTACCATAGCCTTGTGCACAGAATGGCTTACGTCCAATCCATGACCCAAACGAAGCGTCTTGTAGGTTTGAACGTCAGAGCATGAAATACCCAAAAAGAAAACAGCGATGAGGATTGGATAGTATTTAAACTTCATATCAGCCTAATTCACGGTCACCTTAAGAGGATTTTGCAATTGCTTTGCAAAGCGATTGAGATAAGCTTCCCACGCTACTTTGGTCACGAACTGGCCACTTTTCTTCCAACCAAAACCTGCATAGTAAATCACTTTTCCGTCATTCGCTTTGATATGCGCATAAAGGTTGCTTTCGTCTTTTTTATCGGTAACGTAATGGTCATGGCCAGTCATTGCCTGGTTAGGAACTACGATACCGGTGCCCAATTCAGAATCGCCATGGGGTTCCCAATAGCTTACCCATCCAATTTCCTCGTTTACTGCAATTTCACCGTCTTTCTCATGTAAAGTAAGTCCGGTCGAAATGGTATCCGTACCCTTTAGGGTAACCTCAAACCGCGATATATTTTGTCCATAATCCAAGGAGATTTTTTTTTCTTCAGAGATTATGTTCCCTGCAGCATCCCAATCGGCATAGGTTAAAATAAAACTTGTGCGAATGGGACCTGTGCTCAAGGTTTTCCAGTCCGTAAAATTTTTTGATATGTAATAGGAGGTATCTATCTTTTTAGCGATTCCACCTACACCACGGCTAATACCCACATGGAAGTTATCGAGACCTTCGCCATCGTCGTTATGGTAACTACCTTCGGTTTCCAGTTCTTTTTTATACCATTTATTGATTATGGGATATTCTACCCGCTTTAACCAGGCATCCATTCCGCTAGAAAGAGTGCCGCCCTTGACATCATTCTCGACCATTTTCTGCGCAGTTGGCCCATACGTTCGAAAAGCAACACGGTTGTTTTCCCAGGCGTAGTCGTCTGTCCGTTCGGGTACGAAGCGCGAATAGCACGCCGCGGTACCAGGGACTTTTTCCTTCTCGTTAACGAAAGTTACCGTATAGGTTTTTGAACTGTTTGCCGAAACCTTGGGCTGAAACAGTAACGCATCCATAGTACCATCACCATCGGTGTCAATTTCTTGAATGGTAACAGGTTCTTCAGATTCAGGTGCTTTTAATAGAATGCTCCCTGAACGATCATCCTTTTTTAGAGAAGCAAGCGGTATGGAAACTGTCTCGAAAGAACGGTCTATATCGGTGGTATTTTCGACGATAATCTTGGGCGCGTCCGATGTGCTCTCTCCACAAGAGATCCCAAAAAATAGTAATATCGAAACAGCAAGCATTAAAAGTGGCCTCATAGTACTGATATCAGTTTTCGTTTGATGGTTTTCCGATGGTGGCCAGGATACCCCCATCAACATAAAGCACATGACCGTTTACAAAATCACTTGCTTTTGATGCCAAAAAGATAGCGGCTCCTCCCAAATCATCTGGGTGGCCCCACTTACCTGCAGGAGTTCGGTTCACAATAAACTCATTGAAAGGATGGCCGTCTACCCGAATGGGTGCGGTTTGCGATGTTGCAAAATATCCAGGACCGATTCCGTTAATCTGAATATTATGTTTGGCCCATTCCGTAGCCATGTTCTGGGTCAACATTTTTAATCCGCCTTTGGCCGCTGCATAAGCGCCAACGGTATTTCTGCCCAATTCGCTCATCATCGAACAAATATTGATGATCTTCCCTTGCTTTCGGACCATCATATCTTTCACAACATGTTTGGAAACAATGAACGGACTGACCAAATCAACATCAATAATCTGTTTAAAATCGTTGACCTCCATTTCTTCCAGAGGTGTTCGCTTAATAATCCCCGCGTTGTTCACCAAAATATCGATTGGGCCAACTTGAGATTTGATCTCGGCGATTGCTGAAACTACCTGTGCTTCATCCGCAACATTAAATTTAAAACCCACCGCATGTATCCCTTCGTTTTTATATTCTACGAGTGCCTTGTCAATTTTTTCTTGGGACGAATTCCCATTCACTACAATAGTTGCACCAGCTCTTCCCATAGCCTTGGCCATGGCCATACCCAGTCCGTGGGTACTTCCCGTGACCAAAGCGATTTTACCTGAAAGATTGAATAGTTCTATGCTCATCGAATTATCTAAGATCAGTTATTTTGGCTGCATCCATATCCCCATAGTCCAAGTTTTCTCCGGCCATCCCCCAAATGAAAGTATAGTTTGAAGTTCCTGACCCACAGTGAATTGACCATGGAGGGGAAATCACTGCCTCGTGATTCTGCATCCAAATATGTCTTGTTTCTTGGGGTTGTCCCATAAAATGGCAGACGGCTTGCCCTTCCGGCACATCCAAATAAAAATAGACTTCCATACGCCTATCATGAACATGTGCTGGCATGGTATTCCAAACACTTCCCGTTTTCAATTCCGTCATGCCCATTTGTAATTGACAGGTGGTGACCAGTCCACCAATAATCATTTGGCTCACGGTACGGTCGTTTGCGGTTTCCAATGACCCCAATTCCAATTTATTTGCTTCATCAAGGCTTACTTTTTTGGTCGTATAGGAAGTATGTGCCGGAGCGGAATTCAAGTAGAATTTGGCAGGCTTGCCGGCATCGTCACTTTTAAAGATTACAGCTTTTGCACCTTTACCAATGTATAGGGCGTCTTTGTGGGCCAAAGGGTAGACTTCTCCATCAACTTCAATGCTGCCCAAACCGCCTATATTGATGATGCCCATCTCCCGTCTTTCCAAGAAATAATCAGCTTTTAAGGGGTCTATGGTCTCGAGTTTTAATGGTTTTTCAGGAACGGCAGAACCAGCTATGTAACGGTCGTAATGCGTATAGGTAAGATTGATTTTACCTTTTTGCATGAGGTTGTCTATTAAAAATTCATTTCGAATTTGGGTAGTATCGTATTTTTTGACTGCCTCAGGACTTGAAGCATAACGCGTTTCGTAGGATACAGACATATTTATTTTTTAGGTTTAGTTAACTATTGATTTTCGTATTCCCAATTCCAAGCCCCTAAGTTCGGCAAGCCCTCGTAAGCGACCGATACCCGAATATCCAGGATTGGTTTTCTTTCTTAAATCGTCGAGCATTTTGTTTCCATGGTCAGGTCTCATGGGCATTCTACAGTCTTTTCGACCTACTGCTTTTCTTCTTTCCTGTTCGTTGACCAGTGCTTTCATTACGCCAAACATATCTACATCTCCTTCTAAATGATTGGCTTCATGAAAATTACCTTCCTCATCCTTCTTAGTGCTTCGTAAATGGATAAAGTGGATGCGATGCCCCAGGCGTTTCACCATGCCTACAAGATCATTATCCTTCCGGACTCCAAAAGAGCCTGTGCAAAAGGTAAGTCCGTTATTAGGGCTATCAACCGCGTGATAGAGGTCCAAAATATCCTGTTCTGTACTTACCACTCTTGGAAGACCCAAAATGGGATAAGGCGGATCATCTGGATGAATGCACATCAAAATTCCTGCTTTTTCCGCAGTGGGAATGACCTGTCCCAAAAAATCAAAAAGATGCTTCTTGAGTTCACTGGCTCCAATGTTTTGATATGTAGCCAAAACTTGGTTAAAAGCATCAAGGGTATAACCTTCTTCAGCGCCAGGAAGACCTGCTATAATCGTATTGCCCAACTGGGTTCGTTGGCTTTCATTAAGGCCATCAAAATAAGCTTTTGCCGCTTTCTTCTTGGATTCGGAATAGGTAGTTTCAGCACCGGGTCGCTTCAATAAATACAATTCAAAAGCGGCAAATGCCACAGCTTCGAACCTTAAAGCCGTTGAGCCGTCTTCGACCTCATAATCAAGGTCGGTCCTTGTCCAATCCAGAACGGGCATAAAATTATAGCAGACAATATCGATACCGCACTGACCAAGATTCCGTAAGGTAAGTTTGTAGTTTTCCACATATTTCACATATCCCTCCGCCTGTGTTTTGATTGCTTCATGAATGGGTACGCTTTCCACAACGGACCATGATAAGCCTGCGTTCTCTATTTGTTCCTTGCGTTTCTGTATTTCTTCGATTGTCCAAATTTCGCCATTGGGTATATGATGTAAAGCACTGACGATACCGGTAGCACCTGCTTGCTTGATGTCGGCCAAGGAGACGGGGTCACTGGGTCCGTACCACCGCCATGTATTTTCCAATCCGTTGTTCATCTTTACTTTTGAATCCATTATACTCCGCTAAACGCGCTAAAGCCACCATCTACGGGAATTACCACCCCAGTTACAAATGCTGCGCCATCACCGCATAACCAAAGCGTCGTACTTATTAAATCCTCCGGCTCGCCAAACCGCCCCATGGGCGTCTGCCCAATAATGGTATTTCCTCTTTCGGTAAGTGAGCCATCAGTTTCAGTCAATAGGGTTCGATTTTGTTCAGTGAGAAAAAAGCCTGGCGCGAGCGCATTGACACGAATACCGGCTTTTGAAAAATGTACGGCCAACCATTGCGTGAAATTGGATACTGCAGCTTTGGCACCACTATACGCAGGAATTTTAGTGAGTGGTGTAAAGGCATTCATGGATGAAATGTTCAAAATGCTACAACCATCCTTACCAATCATGTCCTTCGCAAACACCTGGGTAGGCAATAACGTCCCTAAGAAATTTAGGTTAAAAGTGAACTGAATACCATCGGCATCCAAATCAAAAAAGGTCTTGAATCCTTCTGAAGCCTCTTTTAAATCCTGCATTTCAAAAAACGGATTGGATGTTGTTGCCAACGGGTGGTTACCTCCTGCGCCATTTATCAAAATATCGCAAGTGCCCAATTTTTCATTGACTTCTTTTTTTGCCTTTTCAAGAGACTCTTTTTGAAGCACATTGGCTTCAACTCCAAGTGCTATGCCACCCTTCTTATTAATTTCATCCGCAACTTTCTCAGCAGCCTTTTTGTTCAGGTCCAAAACTGCAATTTTATGGCCTTCCTTAGCCAAAGCCTTTGCTAAAGTGCTACACAGAACGCCACCAGCGCCCGTTAATACAGTAGTTTTGTAGGCCATTTTTCAGGTTTCACTATTTACTTGATAATATTAATTTTTTCAATCGAAATTAATGGAATTCCGGGGTCTAAAAAAAGTACGTAAATGGAGTAATTACGTTCAATTTCCCAGAATTAAAAGTAGTGATATAGGTGAGTTAAGGTATCCTGTTGTATCTTGTTCCTACTTCAGTTACAAAGTTTTTCCTAAAATTAAATTCCGTCAGTATATGCATGTGAACAGCGTTTATAAATGTTTTCTTTTTTTAGTGTTCTCCTGTGTTTTTTGCAGCACGACGCTTTCGCAGAAACTTCCTGCGATACTTCAATTTTCTGATACTACAAATCAAATGTACCTTCCTGATTTTAGCTATGCGGTACATCCTTTGAGTTTCAATACCTTCTCGACTAAAAATGTATACAAAAATTGCGAAGTTTTTAAAAAACCAATATTAGACCAACACTCTGGTGCGAATCATCAGAATCTTTTCGATAACATCACTGTTTACGTCGAACCTAAGGATGATAACAGTTATTCTTTATTTGAAGGCGGAGGTGCCGGATATTGGAAACCTTCACATGGGGCTTTCAGTACATTTTGGAATATTTCGGTCCATTTTCTAGATGGTTTTGAAAACAAGGGACCCGTTTTACTAAATGGAATGGAAGACGGGCCATTTGCACGTTTGGTAGGCATCAATGCCAATCGTGAGATTAAAGTTGTTTACGGTCCCAAGGCGCATATAGAAAAAGTGAATGGAATCCTTGATGACATTCCTTCGCTGTATGAGTATCAGCTGAAAAACAGACTTGGTCGATAACATAGCTTATTTTTATTTTAGAGTAAAATTTAATTTTAGGACGTGATTGTCCGGATGTTCTTATGAGAAATCCTTGCTTAATTTTTTTGATTTTATCCAGTCTTTTTTCTTCTGGTCAAAACGAAGGAAGAACCTATCAATTCAAACATTTGAACACCAGTGATGGGCTTTCACAAAGTTCTGTGATCGCGATGGAACAAGATAATTTGGGGAGAATGTGGTTAGGAACACGGGACGGACTGAATCTATATGACGGCAGCAGTTTCAAAATCTTTAGAAATCTCCCGGCAGATAGCACTTCCATAAGTAATAGTGACATTCTATGTATTAAGGAAGATAGCGAAGGATACATTTGGATAGGCACTTACAACGGTTTGAACAGATATGATCCACGCAAGGATTCCTTTAAAAGATTTTACCACTATAACGACAACAATTCGCTGTGCGACAATAGTATTTGGGCCATTGAGGAAACTTCAGATGGTAAGATTTGGATTGGTACCTCGAACGGCCTGAGCATTTATGATAAAAAGGACGATCATTTTACCAATTTTTCTGAAAAAGGCACAAAGCACAAGGGCAACCTTCCATCCAACTTTGTACTCAATATTAAGCAAGCCAATAATGGCACTATTTGGTTGGGCACTTCAAAAGGGTTTTGCAAAGCCATTGTGGATAATCAAAATAAATATGAATTTCAATTGTTCCGTTCAAATTTTGGAAAGTCAGAACCTTTTGTTCAAACTTTGTCTGTCTGCGATGAGAATACCATTTGTGTTGGGACAAAAAACAAAGGGGTCCTTAAATTTGATTTAATTTCGGAACGTTTTCTTTCCGCCAAGGTCTTGAACCAAAATGAAGATGTACGGGCCATAGTTCCCGGAGAGAGCGGACAGCTATGGATAGGAACTTCCCATGGAATGATTTCCCTACAGGTGAACGGGACATCAGAACAGGTACAATACGATTCAAACGAGCAAAACGGACTAAGCCATAACTACATTAAATCCCTTTTCAAAGATGCCAAAGGTTCTATTTGGATCGGCTCCTATTACGGCGGTATTGATATTTGGGATACTTCAAATAACAATTTTGTCAATTTTAACGAATCAACGGGCAAATACCGGTTGTCCCACAAAGTGGTGAGCTCTATTGCGGAGGATGATCAGCAAAATCTTTACTTCGGCACTGAGGGAGGGGGTATAACCATTTTCAACATTGCGCATGGCAAAACACAATACATCAGTACCTCAAATTCAAAAATCTTGGAAAGTGATAATATTAAATCCCTTTTATTAGATGGCGATGTTCTTTGGGTGGGAACTTTTAATAAAGGAATAGAGACCTATAATATTGCCAAAAAAACTTACGATACCTCATTCATATCTGATGCTCTGAACAAAGCTTTAGGGAGTTCAGGTATTTACACTATAAAAAAAGGACTGAATAATGATATTTGGATAGGGTCTTTCGGCAAAGGTCTTTGGCGATATAATACTACCGACTTATCATATACCAATTTTAAGAAAGATCCGGAGACCGGGCAAAGCCTATCCAGCAATAGGATACGCAGTCTAATCGTGGACAAGGGTTCCAATATTTGGATAGCTACCCAAAGTGGCTTAAACCTCTTGCCCCTTTATGATGGAAGTTATAGCAACTCTGGTCTGAAACGTTTTTTTTATGATGAACAAACAGGTTCTGGCGAAGATATTTTAACGGTATTTCAAGATACAAAAGGGGTGATCTGGGTCGGCATAAGAGCAAAGGGGCTTTTTCGTTTTGATGGAAAAAAATTTAAAAAAGTACCCATTGAGATTACAAATGACATCACGTCCATTTATGCCATTCTTGAAGGAGAAAACAATACCTTATGGATGAGCAGCAATTACGGTTTGGTTAAGTTTAATGTTGGTAAAAACACCTTTGTATCCTACTCTGAGAAAGATGGTCTTGTGGGCAACGAGTTCAGCAACGGTGCCGCTTTAAAACAAGGGCTGTCAAAATTCTATTTTGGCGGACCCCATGGCGTTGCTTCTTTTGACGCTCAGCAAATTACCAGAAATGACCATAGCCCTCAAGTCATTTTAACGGATTTTAAACTCAAAAACCAATCCGTTTTGGTCGGTGAAAACAACGGTATCTTGAAGCAAGGGATGCCTTTTACCAACGCCATAAACCTAGAGTATGACAACACGAATTTTTCCATCAATTTTTCTATCCCCAACTATATCAATCCAAAAAGTAACCAATACAAGTACAGAATACTCGGTTTGGAGGATAACTGGACTTTAAGCAACCAGTCAAGTGTCAACTACACCATCCAGCGCCCGGGAGATTATGTTTTTCAGGTAAAGGGAGCAAACAATGATGGAATATGGAACGAGCACCCTACATCATTAAATATTAACGTAAAGCCAGCACCTTGGCTCACCAAATGGGCAATAGCGCTTTATGTTTTGGCAATACTTGGCACCGTGTTCTGGTTGGTTAGTATAATTCGCTCAAAGACCAAATTAAAGCACAAATTGCAACTTGAACATATTGAAAGTGAAAGAAATAAAGAACTAAATAGTGCAAAGTTGCAGTTTTTCACCAATATTTCCCACGAGTTCAGGACTCCATTGACTTTAATCACCGGGCCGTTGGAACAATTGCTGACAGATTACAAAGGCAGTAGCGTGGTCTACAAAAAGCTCTTGGTCATTGAAAGTAATGCCAACCGCTTGTTGGAACTGATCAACAGATTGATGGATTTCCGGAAATTGGAACATAAAAAGTACACCCTAGAAGCGGCCGAAGGAAATATTGTTAAGTTTTTAAAAGAAATTTATCTATCCTTCTCAGAATTTGCCAAATGCAACGGCTACACCTATGAATTTGAAACAAAAGAAGCGCAAATATTGGTCTACTACGATCGCCCAAAACTAGAACAGGTCTTTTACAACCTAATATCCAACGCTTTCAAATACACCCCTTCCGGAGGAAAAATTGGCATTACCGTGTACAAGAACAACGAAAATATGATTGTTGAGGTTTCGGATTCCGGTCCTGGTATTCCCGAAGAATATAAAGAAAAGGTTTTTGATCGTTTTTTCGAAATACCAGAATATCAAAAGCCAGATACTGCACGAGGAACGGGCACGGGTATAGGGCTTTCTATAGCCAAAAACATTGTCGATTTACATCGAGGAAATATCGGTATAATGGATACCTATGACCAGGGTACAACCATTAGGGTCTGCTTAAAATTGGGGAGGCAGCACATTGCAGAGAATGAGATAAACAAAGACTATAAATTCAGTGATGATATAGGATTATATCGAGAACAGTTGGAGAAAAGCAATATCGAACCCTTTTTAAGTACGGAAGAACTTCTTACGGGTAAGGAAAGGGATACCATACTTTTGGTAGAAGACAATATACCGTTGCGCCACTTTATAAAAGAATTACTGAAGGATAAATACAAGGTTTTGGAAGCGGGCAATGGTAAAGAAGCTATGGCCAAAGCATTAAAATACAACCCCAACTTGGTAGTCTCCGATGTAATTATGCCCAAGATGGTGGGTACCGAGCTATGCGCAAAATTAAAGGCCAATCTAAATACCAGTCATATCCCGGTAATTTTACTCACGTCAAGAACGGCTTTAATTTATAAGTTCGAGGGGTTGGAAAGTGGTGCTGATGATTAAATAAGTAAACCCTTTAATATCAAGGAATTTGAACTAAGGGTAAGAAATCTAATCGATTCATCCAAAAGATTGAGGTCTAAATTTTCGGAAGAACAACGTTTGGCAGCTAATGAAATCGTAACCTCTTCCATGGATGAAAAACTCTTGAAAAAGGCGCTGTCCATTGTTGAAGACAACATTTCCAATTCCAATTTTGACATAATATCTTTCTGTTCCGAATTAGGGGTAAGCAGAACGCTTTTGTTTACAAAAGTCAAGGCTTGGACCAATTGTACCCCGAACGAGTTCATCCAAGAAATACGGATGAAACGAGCTGCACTATTATTGGAGCAGGGCAATCTGAACATTTCAGAGGTAAGTTATCAAGTTGGTTTCAATAATCCCAAGTATTTCAGCAAATGCTTTCAAAAGAAGTTTGGCCTCAGTCCAACCGCGTATATTCAGAAATTTTCAGAAAACCTTTTCGATTTAAACTAAAACATCAATAATCATCCCCTGTTGTTGGGGAATCTGTATTATTGTCCCCCTATTTCTGGACTTTTATAAACAGCCTTTAACATAGTTTTGGCAGTATATCTATCATAATTATTCAACTGGTTTGCGCTTTTGATACCAATTGGGAAGAATTAGGATTGAAATAAAAGAATACAAACCAATTAAACTAAACTTATGTGTGAAAGTAGAATAACTAAACGGATAAGAAACTCACTATTCTGTGTTTCTTTTCTAACAGTTTCATTAGTATTTGGCCAACAGCGTGAAATTTCTGGTACAGTTGTATCAAACGCCGATGGCTTGGTTATTCCAGGGGTCAACGTAATTGAAAAAGGAACTACCAACGGCACCTCAACCGATTTCGACGGTAACTATTCGATTACCGTTTCTGATGATAATGCCATACTGGTGTTCAGTTTTATTGGTTTTCTATCCAAAGAACTGGCCATTACCGCCAATGGACAGGTGAATGTGCGTCTTGAAGAAGACATAAGTTCACTGGACGAAGTGGTGGTGGTTGGGTATGGAACTTCGAAAAAGTCGGATATCACAGGTTCGGTATCTTCGGTAAAATCCGAGGAATTGTCCGCTTTTCCGGTATTGACAGCCGAGCAATCGCTACAAGGTAGGGCTGCAGGGGTCGCCGTGCAGTCCAACAATGGTGGCGAGCCTGGCGCGCCTATATCCATAAGTATTCGCGGTAATACTTCTATTGGGGCATGTAGTGCCGCTTTGGTGGTTGTTGACTGTTTTGTGGGAGGTACTTTACCACAACCGGCCGATATTGAATCCATTGAGATTTTAAAAGATGCTTCCGCTACGGCAATCTATGGGTCTCGTGGGGCAAACGGAGTTATTTTGGTAACCACCAAAAAAGGCCGTAGGGGTAAAATGACCGTAGAGGTGAATTCCTCCTATTCCTCCCAGAACGTATCGGAACGGATAGAATTGTTGAATGCCTCGCAATTTGCTGCGTACCGTCAAGCAATTAACCCCGCATACGAGCAGGGACCTGCAGAAACAGACTGGCAAGACCTTATTTATACGACCGGGAGTATTTCCAACCATCAATTATCCTTTTCTGGCGGGTCTGAAAAAATCAACTATTATGTTTCGGGCAACTACTTTAACCAAGAAGGGGTTGTAATAAATTCTGATTTTGAGCGCTTTTCCTTTTTGAGCAATATCGATGTACAGGCCACCGATAAATTAAAACTTGGCTTTAATGCTTTTGCCAACGTAGGCAATCGAGATGGCATACAGAGTCAAGCCAGTAGTGGTGGTAGCGGCGGTGGAGATGTCATTTCAACGGCTTACCGCTTTGCACCCGATACCCCGGTCCAAGATGCCAATGGAATAAATACAACAAATCCCGTGGGTGACCAGTTCGATAATCCTTTTGCCATCGCGACCGAATCGGTCGACGAGACAAAAACTGATGATTATCGAGCCAATTTTTATGCAGATTATCAAATTATAAGTGGTTTATCCTTTAAAACCACGTTTGGTTATGGCACCACCAATAGTACAAGGGGCAGGTTCTTACCCTCCACTTTAATTGGTCAAGCCAGTAATCAAGGGGGAATCGCAAGTATTGAATCTTTAAAAAGAAAGGATATACTTTCTGAAAACTACCTAACGTACAAGAAGGAAATCGGCAAAGGAAACCTTACCGTGCTTTTGGGCTACTCCTATCAAAAAACCAGAACGGAAACTTTTGGGGCCGCAGCTCAAAATTTTATCAGCAACAGTCTTTCTTACTTCAATTTGGGGGCTGGTTCAGATATACAGACCCCATTCTCCGAGTTGGTAGAAAGAGAAATTATATCGCAGTTTGGTAGGATTAATTATGAATATGACGATAGGTATCTCTTTACGTTTACGGCGCGGCGTGATGGTTCTTCGAATTTTTCAAGAAATAACAAATACTCCTTTTTTCCTTCAGGAGCAATAGGATGGAGAATATCAAATGAGAAATTTCTTCAGGACAACAAAACCATATCCAACTTAAAATTAAGGGCCAGTTATGGCTTGACCGGGAATCCAGCAATTTCTCCATATCAATCACTGGCCAGTTTTCAAAGAATCTATTCCAATGTCGGGGATCAACCTGTAAATGCGGTTGTCCCGGAGCAATTGGCGAATCCAGACTTGAAATGGGAGACATCGTATCAAACAAATATTGGTCTTGATATCGGTTTCCTGGAAAACAGAATAGCCCTTACCCTTGACTACTACAACATTGATACAGAAGATTTGATACTCGGCGATTCATCTGCTCCGGAATATATAGGTTTCGCGAACTTGACCTCGTTGCGAAATATTGGTGAAATCAATAATAAGGGATTTGAAATTACATTGAACACACAAAATATTGTCTCAGAAAACTTCACTTGGAGTACTGACTTCAACTGGTCCAGAAACAGAAATGAGGTGGTCAAACTAGTCGACGGTCAAGATATTTTCTTGGATTCCTCTCCTGGTTCCTTTTTACAGGATGAGACCCACGTTTTACGAGAAGGCGAACCTGTAGGGGTATTCTGGGGTTATGAATATAGAGGTGTAAACCAAGGTGCCCCTGACCCAGGAACGGCCGGTTTTGCAGAAACGGGACCTGGAGATGAACTTTTTACGGATATAGATGGGGATGGTGTCATCACGGGCGCAGATCGCAAGATAATAGGAGATCCCAATCCCGATTGGATTGCCGGTTTGAATAACAACTTTAGATATAAAGATTTTGATTTGAACATCTTTTTCCAGGCATCGGTGGGTGGTGATATTTTCAGCTATACTTTTCTTGAATTGGCTTCGGGCGAATCAAACGCCACCCCGGAGGTGCTAAACGCTTGGACACCAACCAATACCAATACCAATATTCCTTCTGCTGCTGTTCGTGAAAAACGGATTACCGATCGTTTTGTTTACGATGGGGGTTATGTGCGCCTAAAAAACTTGGCTCTGGGTTATACCCTGCCCACAGAAATTGTATCAAAAATTGGATTACAATCCATAAGATTGAGTTTGAGCGGGCAAAACTTATTGACCTTTACTGACTTTCCAGGTACCGATCCTGAAGCGAGCTATCAGAGTCAAGGCAACCTTAATAGCAACGTAAATAGGGGGTTCGACTACGGAAGCTACCCCAACATACGATCGTATACCATATCGTTGAATCTAAAATTTTAAAATTATATTGTTATGATAAATCGCAAATATTTAGGAATTCTTCTGGCCCTTTTGTTCATAGGATGTTCGGACTTGGAGGAAGTACCCCTGGGCCAGCTCTCGCCTGACGGCTTGATAAATTCCCCTGAAGATGTACAGACACTTATTAATGGTTCAATCGGTAATATGGCCACGGAAGCCTACTGGGGCAGAAAACTGTCCTTGTCCATTATGTTACGGAGTGACATGGTTTCTATTGGAGATCAAGGAACACCTGGTAGAAGACAGGATGTTGACCGATTTTCAATGACTTCCGATAACGGTATGGTAACGGCCCTATGGCCAAGGGCCTACCAAGTTATTGCCGGTACCAACGAGGCGCTTGCTGCGGTTGCCACATTAGATGCCCCAGCAGAGCAAATCGATCCAATAGCCGGACAGGCCCATTTTTTTAGGGCATATACGTATTATCACTTGGTTCGACTATTTGAGGATATACCATATTTGGATACCCCTGTGGAAAACATCGATGATGCAAAGTCCATTTCCAAAACACCTGCTGAACAAGTATATGCGAACATCATTGCCGATTTAGAGAGGGCGAAGGAAATGTTGCCCAATACACAACAGGTTCGCTCTTTGCCATCCAAGGCTACTGCCGCTGGATTCCTAGCATCCGTTCATTTGACTTTGGGAGACTTTCAAAATGCCTACAATGAGGCAAAATTTGTAATTGATGGTGAAGCTGATTTTAATCTTGGATTGGCCACTGACTTTCAAGAACTTTTTGATCATAGTAAACAAGCAGGTCTGAACGAATTTCTTTTGAGTTTGGATTTTAACGGTTTTAGCGAAGGTGACGATGGAAGGGATTATACTCCTGCATTGACCGGGATACGTGCTAACGAAAGAGGGGACATCGGTGGTGGTTGGTCAGTGGCCGTACCTACCATTAATGTTTATAATTCATGGGACGGTCGCGATTACCGAAAGGCCGTCAGTCTTGACACTACTGGTATTTTTGGAGGGGAAGAATTATTTTTTGATAGGTTTCCCGAATTTGATTCTAGAAATATTCAAAGCGCTTATATCGCAAAATATACGCGTGCCATTGGGCCCACCGGAACCGGAAATGGTAGGGCATCCAGCTTGAATTATGCATTAATGCGCTATGCGGAAGTTCTGCTTATCGCAGCAGAGGCGCTAAACGAAATAAGTCCAGGTTCTGGTGAGGCCGCAGCTTACGTAAATAGGGTCAGGGCAAGGGCCAGAGCGGGCAACGGTTCTGATTTCCCAGCAGATGTCACTGGCGGAATGTCACAAGTTGAATTTCGGGATATGGTTCTTGAAGAACGTAAATGGGAATTAGCCTTTGAATTTAAAAGGTGGTACGACATAAAAAGAAGACAATTGGGACCAGAGGTTTTTGGACCTGGCAGCTTAGAGCCACAGCCTAATTTTGACCCTTCCAGGGATTATCTGTTTCCATTACCCTTTGATGAGCTTGACCGTAATCCGAATTTAGGGCCAAACAATCCGGGGTATTAAGATTATAGAGTTAGTTTCAGTTCTAAAAGCGACCATGTACCATAATCAAGTGAATGGTCGCTTTTTAATTGTCAATACAAGAATTTTCATGAAAAAAAGCTGTTTGTTTCTATCCTTACTAGCCTTAATATTTAGTAGTACGGCCTGTAAGAACGATAAGCAAAAGACCTCCCATGAGGAGATGGGACAAGATACCGAGAACCTGCTGGATATGCGTTACAAGATGCTTTTGAAATACCCAGTGGATTCCATAGGGTTCCCCAGAAGTTATCGCTATAAAAGCAAGGAGGTGCACAAAGTGCCCTCAAAAGACTGGACAAGTGGTTTCTTTCCAGGAAACCTATGGCAGATATACCAACTCACTGGCGATGAAGTCTTTAAGGAACGAGCGGCCAAATGGACGTCATTCATTGAAAAGGAAAAATTCAACGATGGCACCCATGACATGGGTTTTAAGGTGTTTTGCAGTTTTGGGGAAGGTCTTAAAGTAGCCAGTAATGATAAGTATGAAGCAGTCATTGTAAAAAGCGCCCAGACCCTGGCAACACGTTTTGTCAAAAACGTTGGATGCATTCGTTCTTGGGATTTTAACAAAGATATTTGGGAGTTTCCGGTTATCATCGATAATATGATGAATTTGGAACTGCTTTTTGAAGCAACTAAGATTTCTGGTGACAGTACTTTTCACAAAATTGCCGTTTCACATGCCAATACCACCTTAAAGAATCATTTTAGAGAGGATAACAGCAGCTATCATGTCGTGGTCTATGATACTATTAGTGGAAAAGTAAAAGACAAGGTGACCCATCAAGGATTGAATGCAGATTCGGCTTGGGCCAGAGGTCAGGCGTGGGGAATTTATGGATTTACCATGGCATATAGGTATACCGGTGACGATCGGTATTTGAACCAAGCAAAATCAAGCCTAAACTTTTATTTGAACCATCAAAATCTAAGAGAAGACGGTATTCCGTACTGGGACTTCAACGATCCCAATATTCCCCATGCAGTACGTGATGTGTCCGCCGCTAGCATCGTGGCTTCCGCCTGTTATGAACTTTCTAAATATGACTCAGATAAAGTCTATGAACAATATGCTGATAAGGTTTTAAGTACACTGATGTCAGAAGAATACATTTTAGGACCGGATATTGATGCTCCGTTCATTCTTATGCACAGTACGGGAAATTGGCCAAATAACAATGAAATGGATGAGCCTATAGTATATAGTGACTACTATTTTTTAGAAGCTCTGCAAAGGAAAAAGGTTTTCGAAACTTCACTTTAGCATCGTTGAGTAACTGTTTTACGAGTTAGTACAGGATGGATTCATAACACCAAGGTATTAGCTTGAACGCAAATTAACTATATACCGTATGAGAGTATCCGTTATCGTTCTAAGTCTGTTCAGTTTTGTTTTGGGATGTAATACGAACAGCCCCAATGAGGCCGTTCGTACCAAAACGAACATTAATCAAGCCTGGCTTTATTCTGAGAACCCTACGAAAAATCTTGAAACCATAAAGGCGTCAAAGAAATGGTCGACCATAAACCTACCACATACTTGGAACAGCGAAGACCCTACCGATAACGATCCCGGTTATCGAAGAAGTGCCAGTTGGTACAAAAAAGAAATATTCCTTTCAAAAATAGAAATGGACCGAGACTACTTTATCTATTTTGAGGGTGCCAATATTTCCACTGAAGTCTACATCGGAAATGAAAAAGTAGGGGAACACATTGGCGGTTATATTGGTTTCAAAATCAACATATCCAACTATTTAAAGAAAGGGCCCAATACGATATATGTCAGAGTGGACAATAGTTACGACAAAAACATTATTCCCTCACAAAAAAGCGATTTTTTTATCTATGGCGGTATTACGCGTGACGTTTGGTTAACGACTAGGCCAAAAACGGCAATCGCTAGCGTTAAATTGAATACTTCAAAGGTATCCCATGAAAGTGCAGATGTATTCGTGCACTATGAATTGGACAACCTAGAAGAAATATCCAATTATTCCCTTAAAGTGGCGCTGCTTGATCCCAACGGAAAAGTAGTGGACACCCAGGTCCAGAAAGTCACCAATAAAAGTGGCAACATCTTATTATCCGATATAACAAACCCAAAATTATGGGATGTGGATGAACCTAATTTATATGAGGTTAAAATTGAGTTATTGAAAGGGGAAAGCCTTTTGGACAAAATTTCAGAAAGGGTCGGCTTAAGGTGGTTTGAATTTAAGAAAAATGGTCCGTTCTATCTTAACGGTAGGCGTCTATTGCTTCGTGGTACCCATCGTCATGAAGAGCACGCCGGGGTAGGTGCCGCTATGGGCAATGAGCAACATCGAAAAGATATGCAAATGATTAAGGAAATGGGGGCGAACTTTGGCCGGTTGGCGCATTATCCCCAAGAACCTGAAGTTTACAAAGCTTGTGACGAGCTTGGTCTTTTAGTATGGGACGAGTTGCCTTGGTGCCGCGGTGGTTTGGGCGAAGAGATTTGGCAACAACATACCAAGGGCATGCTCAAGGAAATCATCGAACAGAATTACAACCACCCCAGTATTATCATTTGGTCTCTGGGCAATGAAATGTACTGGCTGCCCGATTTTGAGAACGGTGATGATACACAAAAGATGAATGTGTTCCTGGAGGAACTCAATACGCTGGCCCATGAGTTGGATTCCACGCGAAAAACGGCAATTCGTAAGTATTATGAAGGTGCTGAAATTGTAGATGTCTTTTCGCCCTCCATTTGGTCAGGATGGTATTCCGGTAGCTATAAAAACTATGAAAAAGCAATTGATACCTATAAATCACAATACGATCATTTCCTACATGCAGAATACGGTGGGTCGAGTCATGTAGGGCGTCACTCAGAAAATCCCATTACCGGCGAAGGCATTATACAATCTGAAGGCTGGGAGGAAGCTATCGTGCAGACCAGAGTTTCCAATATCGCTAAAATTGGGGATTGGAGTGAGAACTACATCGTGGATTTATTCGATTGGCATCTTCACATTTCTGAGCAGGACACGCTATTTGTAGGCAATGCCCAGTGGGCGTTCAAGGATTTTGGCACTCCTCTTCGACCTGAGAACGACATTCCCTACGTCAATCAAAAGGGATTGGTAGACCGAAATGGAAAACCAAAAGATGCCTATTATGTTTTCAAAAGTTACTGGTCCAAAGAACCTTTCGTTTATATCGAATCCAAAACATGGACAGAACGGCAGGGACCGGAAGGCCAACCTCGAAGTATCCATGTCTTTAGTAATTGTAATACTGTTGCCCTAATGCTCAACGGACAAGATTTGGGAGTACGCACTCGGGATATTGCCAAGTTTCCAGCTTCGGGCCTGGTATGGGATATTTATTTTGAGGAAGGTAATAACGAGTTGATCGCAATAGCTGAAACACCTCATGGTGAGGTAAGTGACACTCTTGAAGTTAAATACCGCCACACTAAAAACGGGACTGCAAAAGAATTAGCACTTTCTTCATCGAAATTAAAGAACGATCGTTTTTTGATAACGGCCACCGCTATGGATTCCGCAGGTTTACGTTGTCTCGATTATGAGGATAAAGTCTACTTTCAGTGCCTTGGAGGTGGAAAGACATTAAAAAATCAAGGAACCCCAACGGGAAGTGAGGTCATAGCGATGGCCAATGGACAGGCCTCGATAGAAATTATGCCGGATGATACCGATATTCCAATTACGGTAATGGTCCTGAACCAAAATTTTAAGGGCACCTACTTGACCATCCCTAAAGACTAGTTTCCACTAAAACGATAAGGACATGAAACATCTTTTAATCCTTGTAATCAGTCTCTTGTTTTTAGGATGTGCAAGACAACAAAAGAAATTTGACGACCCGCTTTTCGAAAAGGAAAAGAAGCGGGTGCTGGAGTTGGCCGAGAAATACATGGACCTATCGCCCATTACCGTTACGGCCCAAGTCTGCGAGCGCAGTGCCGGTGGAATACACGATTTTTACTCAGAAGGGGATTACTGGTGGCCAGACCCCGAAAATCCAGAAGGCCCCTATATTCGAAAAGATGGGATGACCAATCCAGATAATTTCACGGCACACCGCTACGCTATGATTCGGCTCAGTCAACTATGCGGTACTTTCGCATCAGCCTATTTAGTTACGGATGATATTCAATACGCGGCCCAGATGGTTCCCCATTTGAAAGCTTGGTTTATTGATGAAGCTACTTTAATGAACCCAAGCCTTAATTATGCCCAAGCCATCAAGGGAAAGGAAACAGGGCGGGGAATTGGCATTATAGATACTATTCAATTATTGGATGTTGTTAAGGCAATTATGGCTATTGAGAGTGCAGGTGTACTTTCCGCAGATGAGCTATCTGGATTAAAAGCATGGTTTTCGAGCTATCTAAATTGGATGGATTCACATCCATACGGCATTTCCGAACAGGCGAAGGACAACAACCATGGTGCTTGTTGGTTCCTGCAAGCCGCTGTTTTCTCAGAATTTACCGAGAACGAACGAATGCAAGACTATGTAGCGGAAAAGTTCAAGGGTACGTTATTGCCTTGCCAAATGGCGGAAAACGGCTCGTTTCCACTCGAACTGAAAAGAACAAAGCCCTACGGATATTCGCTGTTCAATCTGGATATTATGAGCGGGCTTGCACAGGTTCTGTCAACCAGAAACGATTCCATATTTACATACACAACAAACGGTAGAAGTATGCAAAAAGGCTTGGAGTTTTTATATCCTTACATCAAGAACAAAGAAGACTGGCCTTATGACCAAGATGTGCTCCATAGGGAGGACTGGCCTGTACGCCATCCATCCTTGTTATTTGCCGGCTTATCCTTAAAAAACACCTCATATCTGGAATTATGGCAAGAACTGGATGCTGATTTTGAAAATCCTGAAGTGATACGAAATATGCCCATACGCTATCCGCTTATTTGGATTAACTAGTATTGAAAGTACTTAAAAATGGATAGCAACCGTTTGGTCTATGAAACATAAGTTCCTCTTTTTCTGCTTACTACTTGCCTCACAACTGGGCTGCGTCAAAAGCCCCACAAGGACCTATTTGTTCATAGGTAGTTTTACAGAAGGTAAACCTAAAAAAGGTATTCACGTCTATGAGTTCAATACCAATACTGCTACTTTAAAGCCCTTGTATGCTGTAGCCAAGACGGTCAACCCGTCCTTCTTAAGATTATCACACGATGGTAGTTTCCTGTACTCGGTCATGGAAAGCCAGTTGCCCACCAATGGAAAGGTAGCTGCATTTGCTGTAGATTCTCTATCGGGCAACCTAAAATTTTTGAACATTCAAGATTCTGGAGGTCGTAATCCCGCACATCTATCCATTACTGGGATGGGCAATTATTTGGTTAACTCAAATTATACGGATGCAGGTATTTCAGTTTTCAAAGCGGATAAGGATGGCGTGTTGCAAAAACAACACCAACTCATAACATTTAAAGATAGCAGTATCATCAAAGGGAGACAAGATGCGGCACACATACATTCCACCAATTTATCCTCGGATGGCGAGTTTCTCTTTGCCCAAGTCTTGGTGGCCGATAAGATACGAGCGTTCCAAGTTCAATTGAATTCACAAGGGCTTACTTTGGTGGATAGCGGGTTTATGCCCATCAAACCGGGCAGCGGCCCCAGACATTTTACATTCCATCCCAATGGCAAGTTTGGTTACGCCATTGCAGAATTGAGCGGCTCCATTATCGCTTATAAGTATTCCAAGGGAAACCTACGGTATGTTCAAGATTATCCTTCGTACCGTACAAAGCAGGACAGGTATAGGGCGGCGGATATCCATATTTCGCCAGATGGGCTATTTCTGTATGCTTCCAATCGGGGACCTAAAGAAGACTCAATTGTTATTTTTTCTATTAATGTTCAAACTGGACAGCTAAACTTAGTAGGGCATGAGCCAACCTATGGGGAGCATCCTAGGAATTTTTGTATCAGTCCATGTGGGAACTTTTTATTGGTGGCCAATCAGTTTACCAACAATGTGGTGGTTTTCCAACGAAATAAAAAAACAGGGATACTTACCAAGCTTCCTCAAGAACTCAATGTGGAAAATCCTTCGAGTTTGCAAATGTTTTCCTATCGGATAGACTAATGCGAACTATTTGGAGCTTACAAGATTCCAGAACCAATTTTATTATTTCATTTTTTTAGGAATCCCTTCTTTATTGGACTCATACGCTTTATCAATGATCGAGATATTAGAAAGATAATCCTGAACATCGGTCTCAAAGGGTTCTCCGGAATTTAATCGTTCCACAAAGTGTTTCTGGGTTGTGTACACGCAATCCCCTGAAAAATTTTTATCCTCAAAATTGTATTCATGTTGAATTTCAGGCTGGCCCAATGGTTTAAGGGTAATGGAACCATTTTCATGAAGATAAACGCTCCCCTTGTTGCCCTCAATTTGGATAGCTCCAAAAGTCAACCTGGGATTTTCATACGTACTTTCATGATAGCGGCCAGCGTCTACGAGCGCGGTACCTCCTTTTGCAAAATCACAAATCACCAAAGCAGAATCCTCTCCCCTGATGTTTTGATTATAGCGGTTTAGTTTAGCATATACTTGGTTGATTTCCCCACCAAAATAGCGTAGTACGTCAATAAGGTGGATTCCGGTTTCATATAGCAAAAGTTCCTTCATCTTCCTAAAATAAGGTTGGCGATTCATGTAGGCATCGTCCTGCCAACCATCGCCCATGCGCATGCGCCATTGAATGGCATGTAATTGCGTGCCAATGGTATTTCGCTCCAATAATTTTTTGATTTCCCGGTGCCATGGCTGGAACCTGAAATTCTCATGCACCATGATGCGAATATCATGTGTTGTTACCAAGTTGGCTATTTGTTCAGCAATTTCTGAGGTAGGAGCCAGTGGTTTTTGACATATAATTGAAATTTTATGTTCAGCGGCTATTTGACAAAGTTCCAAGTGTGTTTCCGGAGGGGTTATGATGTCAATAAAGTCAGGTTGTTCTCTTTGTAACATTTCGGCCACGTTCGTATAAAAATTGGGGACACTAAATTTAGCGGCCATTTGCTTTGCCTTTTTTTTATCAGTATCACAAATTGCGGTCAAATCGACCTCATCCAAACGCCCCCAAGCCTCTAAGTGGAATCGGCTAAAATATCCGAGACCGACGGCAACCCCCTTCAATTTTTTCATTTAATACTCGGTAAAATGTAATTGCGGTCTCATTTTCGACCAAATTAGTATAGCAATCAAATTCAGTAGGGCCCCCACAATAAAAAAATGTGCTGTGGAGCCAGTCCAATCCAAAAGATATGGAAATATTAAGGCGGTAATAAACGCGCCTATATTCCCAGCCATATTCATGGTACCAGAGATAGCACCAGAGTTCCTCTTACCAATATCCACACAAAAGGCCCACGAAGGTGGCAAGGTCATGTCCGCTCCAAAAATAGCGATACTCAACATAGCTATTGCCCCAGCGGCACTATCCATATAAATACTACCTATCAAGCCTATGGCAGCGAGGGCAAAACCTAAGGATGCCGGCAACTTTCGGGACCTGTCCCAATTGCCCTTTTTAAAGATGTTATCAATAAGCCAACCTGCGAACCAATTTCCAAAAGCACCAAAAACCAAGGGTATAGCGGTATATATCCCAGCCTCTACCGTTTCCAATCCGTATTCTTTTTTAATATGCGGAAACAACCAGGTAAGGGCAAAAAAGAAAGTGAAATTACTACAGAAATACTGCCCCATGGCCAACCACATATTTTTAGATTTGGAAAGCTGCTGAAAACTGATTTTTTCTTTGTTCAAAGACACCTTTTTGTCCTGCCTGTTGGATAGGATGTATGCTTTTTCAGCTTCTGAAATTCGCTTATGGTCTTCGGGCCTATCCCTGAACAGAAAATACCACCCCAACGCCCAAATCAAGCCAATGGCGCCCAAAACTAGGAAAGTGGTCCGCCATCCAAAATCCTCGACCATCCAAGCGACCAAAGGCAAAGCAAATGCTGCACCCAATCTTGAACCTGAAAAATTTATTCCGGTCACGATGCCCCGTTCCTTTAAGGGAAACCAATTGTAGATGGCCCTTGACATTCCTGGAAAAGCCCCTGCCTCTCCCGCCCCAAAAAGAAAACGAACTACCAAAAGTGAACCAAAATTCCATGCTGCGGCCGACAAAGCGGTGAAAGCAGACCAAATGCTCACAATACTGGCCAATATTCTACGCGGACCAAATGTATCCGCCATCAGGCCGGAAGGCGTCTGAAAAAGAGCGTAGCCCAGTGAAAATGCATCTAGTACCCATCCCATCTGTTTGTCACTTAAATCCAAATTGGAAGAAATAGGTTCTTTGGCCACCGAAATACAGATGCGGTCGATATACAATAACAACGCCAATAAAAAAGTACCGGCAACCATAAAGTAGCGTCTTGGGAAATGGTTT
>NZ_CAKZYF010000123.1 GCF_937884665.1 uncultured Allomuricauda sp.
GCATATCCTATTAAGTCGCCTTTACTTCCGATGACCCGGTGACAGGGAATTACAATCCATAATGGATTTTTGCCATTGGCCGCAGCTACGGCTCGAATTGCTTTTACATCACCCAGTTGTTTTGCGAGTTCTAGGTATGAGATGGTTTTTCCATAGGGAATGGTCCTAAGTTTCTTCCAGACTTTTTTCTGAAAATCGGTTCCCTCTGGATTCAGCTCCAGGGTAAAATCGGTTCGCTGGCCCTCAAAATATTCTTGGAATTGATATACCGCATCCTCCAAAACCTCAGGAATTATACCTATTGGTTTTTTTTCATCTAGAACACTGACGCTTTTAAGGCCTGTTTCGTCACCTTTTAGCTCCGCAAATCCGATAGGTGTTTGTATGTAAGCGACTTCCATTACTCAATCTCACTTTCTTCTTCAATAATTCCCAAACGTTTCGCCCGATTTTCCCAGTTCTTTCTGGCCAATACCTGAAGGTCTTCCACGTTGTCACTTTCGTCCATAATTTCCAAACCCAGTAAGGTTTCGATAACATCTTCCATAGTGACCAACCCGCTAACTGAACCGTACTCATCAACAACCAAGGAAATATGATTTCTTTGTTGCACAAATTTTTCAAAAAGTTCTGGAATGGGTTTGTTCCGTCGCGTTACCAAAATTTCACGTTTGATGGTGGCCAAGGTCTCTTTTCCTTTTTTATTGATGATGGTTTCCAACATTTCATCCTTAAGGACAAACCCGGTAATATTATCGGCACGGTCCTTATAGATGGGAATTCGGGAAAATCGCAAGGGTTTATTCGTTTCTATAAATTCTTGGATACTGGTATCCTCGGAGGCAATTTTCATTACGGTCCTTGGAGTCATAACATCTTTGGCCTGAATCTCATCAAAGGTCAAAAGATTCTTGATGACCTTGGATTCGGATTCTTGAAATACCCCTTCTTCTTCCGCGATGTCGGTCATCGCCGTAAAGTCCTCCCGACTTAAAACACTACCATGATGCCCTTTTCCACCTACAAGCTTTGTAAACAATTGCAGTAGCCAGAGCAACCCAGTGTATTTTAAAAACAAGACCATTACTTTTAGGGATTTGGCCGTGAAATTGGCCAGTTGTTTCCAATATGTGGCCCCGATAGTCTTTGGAATAATCTCTGAAGCGACCAAAATGAGAATCGTCATGATCGTAGAGACCACCCCTACCATGATATCTTCAGTAAAGGGGATACCAAAAAAAGAGCGGGTTGAAGTTCCATATATTTCGGCATAAGTTACTTTAGCTTGAACCCCAACGAGTATGGCCCCAACCGTATGGGCTATGGTATTGAGCGTAAGAATGGCTATTAAAGGTTTGTCCACGTCTTTTTTTAAACCTTCCAGTTGAAGTGCATATTCCTTGCCCTCCTGTTTTTTCAAATTGATGAACGTTGGGGTAATACTTAGCAGTACTGCCTCTAAAATGGAGCATAAAAACGAAAAAAAAATTGAAATGAAAGCGTAAAAGAGTAAAAGTCCCATAGTCTTAAGTGCTTTCTAAAAGTAGGGATATTTTTTTTGAACTAGCCCAATAATTGTGCGACATCCTTTGCAAAATAACTGGCCACCAAATTGGCCCCGGCCCTTTTTATGGCGATGAGCTGCTCCATCATTACTGAATTGTGGTCCAGCCATCCTTTCTCCGCGGCTGCCTTGAGCATGGCATATTCACCCGAAACTTGATAGACCGCTACAGGGACATCTACATCATTTTTGATTTCCCGCACAATATCCAAATAGGGAAGTCCAGGCTTTACCATGACGATATCTGCCCCTTCATCGACATCCATTTGGGTTTCCCGAATGGCCTCAAACCGATTGGCAGGGTCCATCTGATAGGTCTTTTTGTCCTTGGGAACATTTTTAATATCAACTGGAGCCGAATCCAGCGCATCCCGAAAGGGACCATAGAAGGCGCTGGCATACTTGGCGGTATAGCTCATGATTCCAGTGTCATGGAAACCTTCGTCTTCCAAAGCCTCTCGAATAGTGAGTATCCTACCATCCATCATATCACTGGGTGCCACGAAATCAGCACCGGCCAGCGCGTGGGAAATACTCATTTCCGCTAAAATTTCGTTGGTCTTGTCATTTAGGATTTGCCCATCCGCAACAATTCCGTCATGTCCGTACGAAGAATAGGGATCCAAGGCCACATCGGTCATGACCAACATTTCCGGGCAGGCACTTTTAACGGTCTTAATGGCTTTCTGCATCAGACCATCTGGATTTAAAGCCTCGGTTCCTTGGATATCCTTTACTTTTTCCGGGACCTTTACAAAGAGTAAAACTGCGCAGAGTCCCAGTTGCCATAGTTCCTTCACTTCTTGCTGAAGTGTATCCAAACTCATCCGGTAGTAGTTGGGCATGGATGGAATTTCTTCCTTGATACTTTTTCCTTCCACCACAAACAGAGGAACCAAAAAGTCATTTGGACTGATGGTCGTTTCGCGAACCAATCTTCGGATGGATTCACTTTGGCGGAGTCTTCTATTTCGTATTAATGGATACATTTTTAAAGTTTTGTTCGTAACGCTAGATGTCAATTTCACCGACAAGATAGGGAACGGCCTTTCCTGATATTTTTACACGTTCTCCTAGATATTCGCACTGCAGGTCTCCTCCTCGTTTGGACAGTTGTTTGGCACTTAAATTGGTTTTTCCAAGCTGCTTGGACCAAAAAGGTATCATAGTGGTATGGGCAGAACCCGTCACCGGGTCTTCGGGAACCCCGCATGCCGGTGCAAAAAAACGAGAGACAAAATCAACGGTTTTGCCAGGGGCAGATACGATTACTCCCCTACAATCAATTTGATTTAAAAGGAAATGATTGGGATTCAAGCCGATAATATCCTCTTGAGAACTATAAATCAATAGATAATCTGTTTTCCCCTTTAAGGTTTTTAATGGAGTCTTGCCAATAGCCTGATTGATTTCTTCGTGCTGCGGAACTTCTTTTGGAGCATCCGCTGGAAAGTTCAAGGAAATCAGCTTATTGGCATTTTTTACCACATTCAGTTCACCACTTCTTGGAGAATAAAACTGAATGGTATTTTCTGGATGTTTATAATAGTTGAAAACGACATAGGCCGTTGCCAAAGTAGCATGGCCACAAAGGTCCACTTCAGTCTCTGGGGTAAACCAACGAATCGTATACTTTCCATGTTCCAGGACCGTAAAGGCAGTTTCGGCCAGATTGTTCTCTTGGGCGATATTCTGCATTGTGGTTTTGGGGAGCCAGGACTGCATCACACAAACAGCAGCTGGATTTCCCTTGAACCGTTCCGAGGCAAAGGCATCTATTTGATAGATTTTTTGTTTCATATAGTATGTATCACAAAACTACAGATTAAACCCATTCTCTAGGGTTTTGAAGTACTTGAATCAATTCTTCTTCTTGACTTCCTTTTTCTGGATGGTAGTCATATCGCCATTGAACATGGGGCGGCAAACTCATCAAGATACTTTCAATTCTACCGTTTGTTCGCAAACCGAACAACGTACCCTTATCATGCACCAAATTAAACTCAACATAACGGCCCCTCCGTATTTCCTGCCAATCCCTCTGGGATTTTGTGTAGTTGAGGTCTTTTCTTTTTTCGACTATGGGAAGGTATGCTTCCAAAAAGCTATTGCCTACCTCGGTCACGAAATTATACCAATCTTTGATGGTCCGCTTTTCCTTTGCCCTACAGTAGTCGAAAAACAATCCGCCCACGCCGCGGGCTTCATTTCGATGGCTGTTCCAAAAATACGTATCACATTTTTTCTTGTAGGTGGTATAAAATCCGGGATCGTGCGCTTGGCAGGCCTTTTTACAAACCGAATGAAAATGCCCTGCATCTTCTTCGAACAGATAATAGGGGGTCAAATCTTGTCCGCCTCCAAACCATTGGTCCACTATCGCTCCGGTTTTATCATACATTTCAAAATATCGCCAATTGGCGTGTACCGTGGGCACCATGGGATTCTTAGGATGGATGACCAAACTGAGGCCACAAGCAAAAAAATCCACATCTTCCACACCAAAATACTGTTGCATGCTTTGGGGAAGTGCGCCATGCACTGCGGAAATGTTTACGCCGCCTTTCTCGAACACCGCACCGTTTTCGATAACACGTGTTCTACCTCCACCACCTTCGGGACGTTTCCAAATGTCTTCTCGAAACTTGGCGAAGCCGTCCATCTTTTCCAATCCCGCGGTAATTGTGTCTTGAAGGTTTTGGATGTATTGGTAAAATTCATCTTTCATTTCACGTCAATTATATGAACCAACTGCAGGGGTTGAACAATGATATCAGATTCTGAATGGATCTGTACCGATTTTAGCGTCAAATTCTTAAGCTTGTCTATGACGTGCTCTACGGATTCCGAACGATGTCCTAAAAAAAGTTGTCGCCCTACGGCATTGTTGTGCAAATCCATAGCTCTTGCTAAGGAACTATTTGGAAAGGCCGCTTCATGCCAATCAGTGATTTTTTCGGTCCATAGCATCACTCTCTTCTGATTTGGGCGCCAGCTGAAGCACTTTTTGGCGATGAGGTAGTTCCAAAATGCGTGCCTGAAAGCATTAGCGGGACCATTTTGATGATGGGATTTTCCGTAAAGTTCCGTTGAGACATTAAGACATTTTTTTGTAGCCCTAAGGGTAGGGGCTATGAAAAGTGGGTGCCACGCTCCAAGTAGCAAGATTTTCCAGATTTTTTTGATTTTTACGTTTCGCAGTACCCTCAATATGCTCATGAACCATACTCTTTTACCGCATCAATAAAGGCTTGGGCATTTTCCAACGGAATGGTGGGAAGGATGCCATGCCCTAGATTGACAATGTATTTGTCCTTGCCGAACCCATTGATCATGTCCGTTACCATTTCCTTGATTTTTTTTGGGGGTGATAACAAACGAGCCGGGTCAAAGTTTCCTTGTAGGGTAATATTTCCTCCTGTGAGGTAACGGGCGCTTTTGGGAGCACAAGTCCAATCCACGCCAACAGCAGAAGCTCCAGAGCTTGCCATTTCTCGAAGGGCAAACCAACACCCCTTTCCAAAAACAATGACAGGGGTTTCTTCTTTAAGGCCATCCACGATTTGCTGGATATATTTCCAAGAGAATTCCTGGTAGTCTTGTGGGGATAACATGCCCCCCCAAGAATCGAAAATCTGTACAGCATTTACGCCGGCCCTTACTTTGGCCTGTAAATAGGCGATTGTGGTATCCGTTATTTTCTGCAGTAATTGATGCGCCGCCTCAGGTTGGGTGAAGCAAAAGCCACGTGCTTTATCAAAGCTTTTACTACCTTGTCCCTCAACGCAATAACAAAGAATGGTCCAGGGCGAGCCCGCAAACCCTATCAATGGTATTTCATCATCCAGTTTTTCCTTGGTTTGGGTAATCGCTTCCATTACATAGCCCAAGGTCTTATTTACATCCGGGACCACCACGGCATCCAAATCTTGCGGTTTTCGGATGGGATGGGGAAGGAAAGGCCCAAAATTGGGCTTCATTTGCACCTCGATATCCATGGCTTGGGGAATTACCAAAATATCACTGAATAAAATAGCGGCATCCATACCATATCTACGAATGGGCTGTACCGTGATTTCGGAAGCCAGCTCAGGGGTTTGACACCGTGTAAAAAAATCATATTTCTCCCGTAGTGCCATAAATTCGGGCAGGTAGCGTCCTGCTTGGCGCATCATCCAAACAGGAGGTCTGGAAACGGTTTCTCCTTTTAAAGCTCTAAGAAATAAATCGTTTTTAAGCATGCTCTTTAAAATGTTTTACTACATGGACCAACACATTTTCCACAGTGGGTCTATGGGCCACAACGATATAGGGACTGTATTTTTTTGCTTCAGAGGCCGTGGTTTCGCCGATACAGAAAATAGGGCTCTTGGGGATGGTGTTTTCATTGGCGAAACTCCTAATGCCACTAGGACTAAAAAAAAGAAAACCATCAAAAAAACCGGAAAACTTCTTTTTCCTGAAAGTGGTCCGGTATCCCTCTATTTCTTCATACCGAACGTTATTTTTTGAAAGCTGCAAGGGAAGCTCCTCTCTTCTTAAATTTCCAGAAATAAAAATAAACTTATCGGTTTTATGATTATTTGAAATATACATCCCCAATTCCGAAGAATTTAAGGAAGATTGAATCACTTTGAAACCAAACTCTTGAAGGAAAGTCCTTGTCTTTTCACCCACACAATATAGCCGGTACCCTTCTTTTGTGCGTTTTTCTTTGGTCGCTTTAAATACGTTAAGAAAAGCCTTTGCCCCATTTTTGCTGGTCACGATTATATGGTTGAAATCCTTAGGAAGTTCAAAGTTGATAAAGTCGATTTCCAAAGCGTTGTATTCCACCAAACCAATTCCCGCATTGAGCAGGAGCTCTTTTTGGGGAAGGGTCAATATTTTAGTGGATAGTACTGTTTTCATTTCTTATCGATTGCATCAAAACCGTTCCTCCTTGATCCAGGATTTGTTGGGCGCAAGCTTTTCCAAAACCTTCTATCTTGTCTAGTTCGGATGATTTCTCTACCTCAATTTTTTCTGTACCATCCAAAGAGAGCAAAACCCCTTTGAAACGGACTGTATTCTCTTGAATCTCAGCCAGGGCCCCTATTGGTGCTGTACACCCTCCTTCCAAAACCCTTAAAAATTCACGTTCTATTGAAGTTTCTTTTTCAGAGGGCAAATGGTTTATTTGCGATAAGACCTCCTGACAGTAGGAGTCCTTTTCCAAAGTAACAACGACCATAGCACCTTGCGCGGGAGCCGGAACCATCCAATCTAAGACCAGGGCGTCCTTGGGCATGAGTTTAATGCGTTCCAGGCCGGCCTGTGCAAAAATAGCTCCTTGCCATTCGTTTTCTATTAGTTTTATCAAGCGAGTATTTACATTTCCCCTTAAATTGACAAGCTTGTGATGGGGATATTTGCTCAACCACTGTGCTTTTCGTCGTAAACTGCCCGTGGCAATTGTTGCAAGTTCTTCATGATTCTGTAAAAAATCCATTCCTTTGTGCACGAGAAGGTCATGGGGCGAAGCTCTTTGCAAAACAGCACCTTGCACTATTCCTTTGGGCAATTGGGTAGGGACGTCTTTTAAGGAATGAACGGCAATATCAATTTTCCCTTTCAGAAGGGCAATATCCAATGTCTTGGTGAATATTCCTGTGATTCCAAGCTCGTAGAGAGGTTTGTCCAGGACTTGGTCCCCTGTAGAGGTAATGGGAACCAAAATAGTGTCGTGGCCCAAAGCCTCTAACTTTGCTTGGACCATTTTCGCTTGCCAAAGTGCAAGTTCGCTTTCCCGGGTTCCAATCCTTATGATTTTACCCATTCGGAATCTATTTCTAACTGAAATATTTTTTGAATCAACGCCAAACTGTCTTCTGGGTCTGAATCGGACTGCCTTAAGTGGTTGGCAAATTGTTTGGTTATTTTTTGAATGATACGGTCTGAAATGATTTCGGCCTGGTCTTGATTGAAACCGTTCAATTTTTTAGCGTGAAAATCGATTTCTTCCGCCTTCATGACCTTTAGTTTTTCCTTTAGGGCACTGATTACTGGAGCAAACTTTCGGGATTCCAGCCAACTTAAAAAATCGGCCTTCACTTGTGAAATTATCTTCTCTGCTTGGGGAATGTACTGTTTTCTTCGTTCCAAGGTTTCATCTGTAACCTGGGAAAGCTTATCCAAATGAATCAGGGATATATTCTCTAATTCCATGACATCATCGGATACATTTTTTGGAACGGACAAATCCAGAATAAGTAAGGGTTTTTTGGTGTGGATCAGCGCCTTGGAAATGGTTGGCAATTGACCTCCCGTTGCGACGACCAAAACATCAGATTTTCTGATCTCCGTTTGTAGCTCGGCGTAATCCTTAACCGTCAGTTGGAACTTACCGGCAATGTCTTCTGCTTTCTTACGGGTTCTGTTGATTAGGGTAATGTGGGAGTTGTCCGAATGTTTTATAAGATTTTCACAGGTGTTTCTACCAATTTTACCCGTCCCGAAGAGGAGAATATTTTTTTCTGAAATATCACAAACATTGTCCAAAATATAACGAACAGAAGCAAATGCCACAGAGGTGGCTCCCGTAGATATTTCAGTTTCATTTTTTATACGTTTACTGGCCTGGATGACGGAGTTGCAGAGACGCTCCAAAAAGGGATTGGTCATTTGGTGCTTCTTAGCGCGATAAAAGCCTTGTTTGATCTGGCTAATAATTTCAAAATCACCTAGAATCTGACTGTCGAGACCCGTCCCAACTCTAAAAATATGACTTATAGCGTCATGATTTTTGTAGATATACGCTACGTTTTGGAACTCTTCGACACTTCCCCGCGTTTGGTCACAAAGCATTTTTATTAGCTGATAAGGGTGTTGGGCAAAGCCGTAAAGTTCGGTACGGTTACAAGTAGATATGGCAAGTAGCCCATCGCTTCCCTGTTCCTTGGCGCGCCTCATGATACCGTCAATGGCAGGTACGTCCAAGCTGAACTTACCGCGGATTTGAGCATCCGCTTTTTTGTAGCTTAATCCAATAGCATAAAATGAGCTATGTTTGGAAACGTGATAATTTCTCATTCAAAAGCAAATCGCAACACAAAAATAGAAGCTGTATATTTGAAAAAATAACGCTAGCGGAACCAATAATATCAGTTCGCGTCCTGTGAGCGACATTATTGGGGAAAAACGCGGGGAACATCAGTATTTAAAGGAATTAATTTAAAAAATTTTCTTAATTTAGAGTCATTCTAAATAGTGTAGGGAATGGTTGAAATAAAAAGTCCAAAATGAAAAGTGTCGCTAAAGGTACCTATGAGGAAGTTTTGATTGAAGATGGATTCTATGTCCTGAAGATTCAAAATGATACGGAAGATAAAGCGTTGGTGGAAAGGGAAATAGATAGTTCCTTTGTTCAGTTCCATTTTTGTTTGAAGGGCAGTTCCCAATTTCTTTTCAATCAAGGAAGTTATCAATTGGCGGTTACGGAGGAGAATTCGCTGTTACTTTACAATACGCAGAAAGATTTACCATTAAACCTCATATTACAACCGAATTCCTGGTTGCTTTCCGTCGTGATGACAATTCGCAAATTTCACTCCTTGTTTTCCTCTGAGGCGGGCTATATCCCTTTTTTAAGTGATGATTTTGCAGAAAAAAAATATTACTCACAAGAGGTGGTCTCACCCGCAATTGCGGTGGTGTTAAGTCAGCTGATGAGCTACAACCTCCATCCTTTTATGAAGGAACTCTACTTAAAGGGCAAGGTGTACGAGTTAATTTCCCTATACTTCAACAAAGCCCAAGATGCAGATTTGGAACAGTGCCCTTTTTTGGCCGATGAGGACAATGTTCGAAGAATTAAGATGGCCAAAGAAATAATAATCGCCCGTATGTCCGAACCTCCTACTTTATCAGAACTTTCCGAAGAAATAGGTCTTAGCTTAAAAAAGTTGAAAGAAGGGTTCAAGCAGATTTACGGAGATTCGGTTTTCGGTTTTCTTTTTGATTATAAAATGGATTATGCTCGAAAAATGTTGGAAACGGGCAAGCACAACGTTAATGAGGTCGGCCTAAAAGTAGGATATAGCACAGCCAGTCATTTTATAGCTTCCTTTAAAAAGAAATATGGAACTACGCCTAAAAAATATTTATCTTCAACGGTGTAAACCTGAACCAAATGAAATTTACCACAGTTTTCCTGTTTATTTTTGGACTTACTTTTTTTGCGTTTTCACAAGAAAATAAGGAGACAGAAAAAGAAGGGGTGAAGACACCTGATTTCGTCCTGGCGTTCACTAAAACCTCTGGATATCGGCACAAATCCATAGAAAAAGGGGTCCATACCCTAAGACAACTTGGTCGGAAAAATGGATTTATTGTGCTTCAAACAGAGACTTCTGAAGATTTTAACGCCGAGAATCTCAAAAATTATAAGTTGGTCGTTTTCTTGAGCACTACCCAAAATGTTTTGAATGACCAACAACAACGGGTTTTTGAAAACTATATCAAATCAGGGGGCAGTTTTTTGGGAATTCATGCTGCTACGGATACAGAATATGATTGGCCCTGGTATGGTAAATTGGTAGGTGCTTATTTTGACGGCCATCCCAATGACCCAAATATTCGGGATGCAAAAATTGATGTTATGGTCAAGGACCATCCCGCTACGGAACATCTAAATAATTCTTGGAGCCGAAGGGATGAGTGGTACAATTATAAAAATCTAAACCCTAATATCACAGTGCTGTTAAATCTGGATGAAAACAGTTATGAGGGCGGGACAAACGGTGATAAGCATCCCATAGCATGGTACCATGAATTTGATGGAGGTAGAGCTTTTTACACGGGTGGAGGCCACACCAAAGCCTCATTTGATGAACCTGATTTTAGGCAACATTTGTTAGGGGGTATTTTGTGGTGCCTGGGAAGAGAATAGGGTAGGTCTCGCCACTATAATCCCGATATTGTTTTTTATTTTTTCCAAATAATCCGTCAAGGGTTGCTCGGTTATGGCAACACTCCCTGAAATTGAAGCATGCAAAAGATGAATCCGGTCATTCACGCGTACAGCAATTCCCGTATGTGTTACGTCAAGTCCTTTAATGGAAGTAGCCAAAGCGATAATATCCCCATTCTTCAGGTTGGGTTCTTGGTCTTTAATCTGTCGCTGAGGTAAAACACAGAGGGTTTCTTCAGCTATCTTCGATTCTATCTCGCGTATTTGTGCGAAGTTTGACTCATCAGCTAAATAAGGATAAAGTTCCCGATGCGTGCTCATAAAATCAATGGTTTTTTCTACGGTCTCTCCTCCTAGTCGAGAGGTGATATCTTGAACCAAACCTTTACTTTCATTATCTCTTATCCATTCTGTAAAATAATGTAAACGAGAGGGATATCCGTTCAATTTACCATTTCTATACCGAATGGTTTCTAGAGTTTTGACAAAGGAACCCAGGGTCTTATCCCCGTTTTTTAATACAAGTGCGAAAGCCAATACATTTTCGACAAAGGTGGTACAGTCCATACCCCTTAAATTAATGACCAAGGTTTCCTTATTCCCAACCTCCAGTGTTTTTTCTATGTACGGTGTGCCTAGAAAGCTTTTAGCGATCGGGATTATGGTATTTCCATCAGCTTTTTCCGGTATTCGCTCCAATGCTGTAATTTTTGATTGAAACAAAAGACTGTCTTTAGAAGAACAGGTAATTTGTGCACCTAAAGAAGCAGTTACCATAAAAGCCGCCACCCAAAATATATATCGCCTTCTCTGTTTTTGAATCCTACGCATTTACGTTCAAAAATACTTTAAAAATAGAACAGAATACAACCTTAGTTTTAAGGGCGCACGTAAGACAATCCTGCCGTCTGGTCCAAAGGAACATTGATAATACTTATTTCTGCATAATAAAGTTGTTTTAAAGATTCTGGTTCAATGCTGAACAAATTGTATTTTTGTACATCCATTTATTGGCGTTTTCACTGTTTACAGAATACTTAGAACCGCTTAGCGATGGAAACCTAACCAATAGATTTTTATTTGAACAACAGTACAACAAATAAAAATTTACATGCAATGAAAAAAGGAGTCTTATTGGTCAACTTAGGTTCGCCCGACAGTCCTACGGCTAAAGATGTTAGGCCCTATCTCGACGAGTTTTTGATGGATGAGCGCGTCATTGACGTAAATCCCATCCTCAGGAACATTCTTGTTAGGGGTATTATTTTGAATACACGGCCTAAGAAATCTGCAAAGGCTTATGCAAAAATATGGTGGGAAGAGGGCTCTCCGCTCATTGTCATTTCGAAACGTTTTCAAAAAAAGGTTCAACAACTCTTGGATATTCCTGTAAGCTTGGGCATGAGGTACGGAAGCGGAAACATTAAAGAAGGCTTACAAGATTTAAAAAATCAAGGCGTGGAAGATGTACTTCTTGTTCCATTATATCCACATTATGCAATGTCTTCTTATGAAACAGTGGTGGTAAAGGCCATGGAAGACCAGAAAAAATACTTCCCCGAAATGAAAATGTCCGTGATGCCGGCTTTTTATGAAAATCCGGATTATATTAAAGTTCTGTCGACAAGTATCGCGGAAGGCCTTAAAGGATTTGAATATGATCATGTGCTGTTTTCATATCACGGGATTCCAGAAAGGCATATCCGTAAATCAGACCCCACCAAATCCCATTGCAAGATTGACGGAAACTGCTGTTCTGCAAACTCTGTGGCGCATACCAAATGTTACAGGCACCAATGTTTTGAAACCACCGCCTTGGTCAGAAACTATTTAGGATTACCTTCAGATAAAGTCAGTTCAAGTTTTCAATCGAGATTGGGTTCAGATCCTTGGTTACGACCCTTTACGGACAAAGAATTTGAACGTCTGGCCGAGGAAGGAAAAACGCGTTTGGCGGTAATTACTCCAGCCTTTGTTTCTGACTGTTTGGAAACTCTTGAGGAAATCGCAATGGAAGGTGAAGAGGAATTCAAGGAGGCGGGCGGACAATCCTTCAAGCATATTCCTTGTCTGAACGATCGAGATGATTGGGCCGAACTCATGGCGGAATGGGTGGTACAATGGCAAGAAAAGGCCATGATGCCCGCTTAATGCAAGTGAAGGAAAAGTATCCAAGAACAGCTTCTGCTAACATAGCCTTTTTGGTTTAGGTATCTTGCTTTTATGGCCAAAGCAACTTCAGGGGAACTCGGGACGGCATCCATAGGTAAATTACTTATCAAACAAGCAGTTCCTGCCTCCGTTGGGATTCTCGTTATGTCCCTTAACGTTCTTGTCGATTCCATCTTTGTGGGCAATTGGATCGGTTCCATCGCCATCGCAGCTATTAATGTAGTGCTTCCAGTGTCCTTTTTTATCGCGGCCCTTGGGATGGCCATCGGTATTGGGGGTTCCAGTATTATCTCACGGGCCCTCGGTTCTGGGAATATGGAAAAAGCCCTAAAAACCTTTGGCAACCAAATCACGCTGACCCTTTTGGTCACAATCACCATGGTTGTCCTTGGATTGTTGTTCGTCAATGACCTAATTCCTGCTTTTGGAGGTAAAGGGGCCATTTTTGAACCTGCGAAAATCTATTATGTCATTGTGCTATATGGAGTACCCTTTCTGGCGCTCTGTATGATGGGGAATACGGTAATCCGGGCTGAAGGTAAGCCCAAATTTGCAATGATTGCCATGATAATTCCCTCTGTGGGCAACTTGTTTCTGGATTACATTTTCATTTATGTTCTTGATTGGGGCATGCATGGCGCTGCCTGGGCCACCACAGCAGGATATCTTCTTTGTTTTTCGTATATCGTGTCCTTTTTTCTTTCTAAAAATTCTGAACTTAAAATCGGTTTTGCCCATTTTCAGTTGGATAATGGTATTCTAAAGGAAATAGGGGCCCTGGGATTCGTGACTTTGGCGAGACAAGCTGTAACCAGTGTCATCTATCTCTTACTGAACAATATCCTATTTGGATTGGGAGGAGAAGCTTTGGTGGCATCCTACGCCATAGTTGGTCGAATGTTGATGTTTGCACTATTTCCAGTTTTTGGGGTAACCCAAGGTTTCTTGCCGATTGCAGGCTTTAACTACGGTGCCGGGCTATACCATCGCGTAAAAGAATCCATATACACTGCCATTACTTATGCTGCTTTGGTAGCTACACTGGTTTTTGTACTATTGATGGTCTTTCCAGAGTTTTTTACGGATCTCTTTCTCAGTAATAGAACAGATTTACCGGAATCTGAACTACGTACCAATGCATTTGTCATGGAGCATACCCCAACAGCCATTCGGTTGGTATTCGCCGCTACACCCATTATTGCGCTTCAGTTGATAGGTGCAGCTTATTTCCAGGCAGTGGGAAAGGCGGTACCTGCTCTTTTGCTGACACTGACGCGTCAGGGTTTCTTTTTTATCCCATTAATTCTTTTGTTGCCCAAATTTTTTGGGGAACTGGGAGTCTGGTTGTCTTTTTCCATAGCAGATGTACTGTCCACAATAGTTACTGGAGCATATTTGCGCAAAGAGATAAAAACTAAGTTAGAAACCAATTGACCGCAAGAATCATTTTGGCATCAATGTAGCGGCTTTACTTATAATTTTCCACTTCCCTGATAGCTTCTTCAAAAGAAAAATGTCCACAAAATGCATGTTTCGGCTTGGAATTCTGATTTCAGCTTTCGCCATGGCAATGTCGTTTGATCGATTTATGGTGAGAATCTTTCCCTCACGGCCATTGAATTCCCCTTTTTCCCTGTTTTGGAAAAGGGCTGCATACTCTTTCGGGGATAAAACCCAGAGTTCTTGGTCTTTCTTGGATAGAAACAGATCAGCTTCTTCATAAAACGCAGATTGAATGCGTTCAGGATTATTGTAGGAGGAGCCCTCTAAATAACTTTGAAGTGTTTCACGAATTTTGCCTTCTTCGGATTGGGAAAGTAAAGAAAATGTTATTAGAAACGTTGCGAATGTCAAAAGATTGATTTTCATAATTTGGATTTAGTACTTTCTTGCTGTTTTATTTGAATTATTTTTCCGTTGTCCTCGTCCGTAAGGATGTATAGTTTTCCGTCTGGGCTTTGTCTTACTTTCCGGATACGGACCCTATCATCAATAAATAGCTCTTCAGCACTTTTAATGGTTTCACCCTCGATATGAAATCGCCAGAGACTACCTCGGGACAGTCCTGGAACAAACAGACTGTTTTTCCAGTGTGGAAATTCTTCGCCAGTATAAAAGGTGAGTCCGGTGGGAGCAACGGTATGTGGCCAAAACCAAACGGGTGGTGCAAATAGTACCCCTTCAAGTTCAGGAGGGGTATAATCGTTGCTTCTAAGTTTTCCTGAAGTTACATTGGGCCACCCATAGTTTGCACCTCCTTTTAAAATGTTTATCTCATCGCCCTGAATGGTACCGTGCTCACTAAACCAAAGGGTATTGGAATTGGGTTGAACGGCTATCCCCTGTGCTGCACGTATGCCCAGGGCATAGAGTCCAGGAACTGCGTCTGGCCCAAAATCTGGATTGTCCGCTGGGATACTTCCGTCATCGTCAAAACGATAGATTTTTCCACGTTTATCGGTTACATCCTGGGCAATTGGGAGAGGAGGTTCGTCCCGTTCCCAAAAAAGGCGTTCTCCTACAGTAATATATAGTTTTCCATCAGCGCCAAAGGTCATGCCCCCACCGTAGTGATAATATTCCCTAGTATAGGGACGGGCTTCAAGGATGGTTTTATGTTGGAACAAAGAGTCATTTTTTAATTGGGCCCGTATTACTTTGGTAGTTGTGCCCAGTTTTGGGATTTTAGCAGTATAAGCCACATATACCCACGAATTCCTCTTAAAATTGGGGTGAAGGAGCACTTCAAAAATCCCTGAGTTGTCACCCGTATGAATGGCGCGTATGCTATCGGTCAGGTCTTTGGGAAAACCTTGGATAATATGCTTTTGTTTGGAACTTAAATTTACCCTCAGCAAATCCCCATCCTTTTCGGAAACCAACGCTTCGTCCTCAGATAAAAAGGCAATACTCCAGGGGTGGTTCAGACTGTCCAGGACAATTTTCTTTTCAGGGAGGGGAAATATGGTTTCAGTAGAACCACTTTTTCGTTGGTTCTGTGTGCAGGCCATAAATAACAGGACGAGAGGGACAATCAGCTTTTGCATCATTCGTGTTTTCCACGAAGAAAGCCAAAGGCTAATTTTTAAGCTTTAAAAAACATGATTCTTAAAAAGAAAAAGTTTAGGTGCTCCCAAATTCATTTCGATACTGGGAGGGAGTGCGTTTGGTTTTGGCCTTGAAGGCAAGATTAAAGGAAGTAATGTTTCCAAAACCGCAATCATAGGCTACGGAAAGAATTTTCTCATTCCGATATTTTGGGTCTATCAATAAAGATTTTGCCTTTTCTATGCGATGACTCGTAACGAGGTCCGAGAAATTTTTCTGCTCATTCTCATTAATGGCTTGAGATAACTTTCTTGGAGACACGTTCAACCGTTTGGATAAGGTTTCCAACGTAATGGAATTATCCAAATACACTTCTTCTTCCGTAAAAAGTTTCTTTAAGGAAAGTATCAACGCCTGGGATTTGGATTTATCCAAATTTGAGGAACTGTATTTTCCCAACTGAAAGGCATGCTTTTGAAGGAAAAGGAAGGAAAAAATGTAAATCAACAATGAAAAAAATAAGGCCCCTCCAATGTAAAAAGAGAACAGACCGCTAAGATGTCCCATGTAGAATAGCCAAATTAGTGATACCCCGATAACAAGGTTTCGGTACCATTTTGCCGGTTGATTTCGCAAAACGGACCAATTCTTTGCCAGAAGGACAAATGCAAGACCCAAATAAACGGCCAGATGTAAAAACACCAAAATATAAACCAGGTAAGCGGTGGTGCTCCCATCATTTAGGATACCCCATGAGAATATCGCGAAAAAGGTAAAAGGGAGAAAATGAAAATATTCTTTTGGAAGCAAAAACTTCTTGGACATCAGTAGGGTCTTACCATAAAACCATATAGAAGGTCCGGTCAATAAAATCCCGGAGAGCCCCAAGTTTCGCTGCCAAGGCTCTAAATCCAGGTAAACATTGAGCACAGATTTTCCAATACGAAGGGTAAGTCCTAAAATAGTAAGTGCAAGAAATACATTGGATTTTCTGTTTCCCTTCCTCAATGTCAAATGATAGATTGACAGGAACAGGGATAGCGCCACGCCCAAACAACTTATAACCAATATTACTGAGTCTTCGGCCATTTGTCAAAAATAGGAAGAAGGGGGCAAAAAAATCTACAAGTCATATTTAGTTGTTACTTTTAGCAAAAGACCTAACACGTATGAAAATTTCATATTTGAGTTGCAGTTTCCTGCTATTCTTTTTACTAAGTTGTTCAACAAGAAAACAGATGGAAGAGAGGTATTCTTTGTTCGTTGGAACATACACAAGTGGTAGCTCGGAGGGGATTTATAGGTTTAATTTTTATCCCAAATCCGGCACTTTGGATAGTTTGGTTTTGATGGCCAAAATGACCAATCCTTCGTTTTTGGCATTCTCCAGCGATAGAAAAAATCTTTATGCTGTACAGGAAACAGCAGATTTCGATAGTTTGGGTGGTGGGGTTATTTCGTTCTCCTTGGAGAAAGGTTTGTTAAGAGAGCTAAACAGCAAAGGTGCGGGTGGCGCACACCCTTGTCATGTAGCGTCTTCCAAAAATGGGCAGATTGCAGTCTCCAATTATACAGGAGGGAACTTGGCAATTTTTGATTTGGAAGGAGACGGGAGTCTGGGGAAAAGGCAACTTATAGACCACAAAGTATTGGATACTTTCAAAGCGGCCCATGTGCATAAAGCTCATTTTAACGAAGACGGACTTTTTGCTTCAGATTTAGGTCTGGATGCTTTAAAAAGATATGTTTATCGCGGGGGTACTTGGATACCTGCCCATCAAAACTCCATACGTGCTGCCAAAGGAGCTGGACCAAGGCATTTCCAATTTAATACCGATAAGTCTTTTTTATATGTCATTAATGAACTAGATGCTACCGTAACCGTTTATGAACGTGATGATGAAGGGAGTTACAATCCCATTCAAACTGAAACCACCTTGGCCCCCGATTGGAAGGGCGGTAAGTCTTGTGCAGATATCCATCTGTCGCCTGATGGGAAGTTTTTGTACGGTTCCAATCGAGGGGAGAATACGATCGTTATATTTTCAGTGGATCGCAAGACAGGGAAAATACATGCTTTGGGTAGGGAATCGGTTCGTGGGGACTGGCCCAGAAATTTTACCATAGACCCTTCCGGAAATTTCCTGTTGGTTGCCAATGAGCGGAGTAATACTATATCGGTTTTTATAAGGAACCTCGAAGATGGTAGCTTGGAAGTTTTATACTCGGTCCAAGTTCCGAATCCCGTATGTTTGGTATTTGAGTAGGACTATCATCGTGCTTATCCTTAAGCACTTACTTTTAAAATCAGGGCTTGCTGAAGAAAGGAACCCCTTCTTTTTCTTGAGATCCCTGTGCAAACCAGGTCATAATATGTTTTTGGGGCCATCTTCGTATGAGGGTATCCACTTTTTTATCGTACCAAACGGCATCAAAATCTCCTTTCGTGGTCAATACCACCCGCCATTCTTTTTGTAGCAGGGAGGTGTCTTCATAGCTGGCGTTAAGACTGTCCCAGTCAATGCCTGAAAGAACTTGGGGGTCCAGATGGGCCATGACTTCCTGTTCACTTAAAATCGCCAACCAAATGGGCTCTGATATATGTTCTATGGAAAAATCCTTCCGTTTGCCGCCCCAGCCTATTTTCAAGTCTTGCCCATTTCGTATGGCATTGATAAGGTCTCCTTTTGAACCATGCAGAACGCTCCCATCCCTATCGGTCTTTAAAACGATATGCCACTCGTTTTTTGGAGGTTTTGGTTGGGAACACGAGTAAATGAACACAATTGCGAAAAACAAGCCTATTTTCTTCATAATCCATGAATTTTGAAATACTCAACCACCCCCAAAATACACAAAAAGCCCTATCAAAATAAGTGCAAAAACGACGGCGAAGAAGATTTTCCAAAAACTATAGGGTCGCGTTCCCGAAATAGCTCCATTCTCTCCGTTTACAAAAAAATTGTATTCCTTGCCATTGTATCGATAAGCGCTGATATATACAGGTAACAGGATATGTTTAAAGGTTTCGTCGAACAGGCTGATATCCATACGGTGTACCCGTTGGGTATCTCCACCAATTTTTCGGCGTACCCAACGCTCAATGATCGGTCTAGCCTTTTTTTCCGCTACAACATGCCCTTCCTTTAGGGGGATGGTATATTTTTCAGTGACGAACCCAGATAGAAAACTAGTGTGAAAGGGTTCTAACTTATCTAGGTTCCAACGCGATATTTTCACTGGAATATTTCCCCTCCTCTGTTGGGAGGCTTTGACCAAAGTATCATCTATAAAACCACTGACCGTTCCAGATTTGGAAGTCCATCTTGTTTTTCGAACTTGTCTGGAACGCCTTTTTCCCTGACTGTCCGTATAGCTCTCGGTAACATAATAATAATCTCCACGTTGCCCTGCATATTGCGTTATGGACTTGGCGTCGAAGGTCCAATAGGGCAAGTAGAGTCCTTTGGTGAACCGAGGGTCCAAGGCGGCCTTCTTCAAATTATTGGGAGCAAACCACAGTCGCTTGGCCCATTCCCTAAAAATCTGATGAGATTTTTTCCTATCGATTTGAAATGGTAAAACCGCACCCGGAAGTATCCAAGGCTCCTGGTAAGCGTCTTCTACAATAAGGGGCATGCTGCAATATACGCAGTGAAGGGACTTATAATTCTCTTCCACATGCTGTGTGGCGCCGCAATTCTTACAGTCAAGCATACTGATTTCCTCACTGTGCTTTTGCTCTCCCATTTGCTTGAGATACGGATAGAGTTCCAACTCTTCAAAGCTGCTTTCCCCAAGCTCAATGGATTCTTGGTGCCCACAATATGCGCAATTTATCAGCTGCGTACCGGGTTTATAATTAAGTTCAGCACCACAGTTGATACATGCTTTTTTCAGCTCTACTTTTTGAATGGATGGTTCCAAATGGCTATAAAGGGAATTAGGTCTTTTTAACTATTTGGAAGTGGGGGTGGCGTGTTTCCACCCAAAAACGATTTAAGTTCCTGCACCTCCTGAAGTGCCGCCCAATTGGCCATACCCTGTTTCCAGACCAAGGTATCCCGGTTTATGGTTCGATTCGCAAACAAAACCCGGAGTTGTTCCAGATAAACGGGACCTTGTTGCGTACCGTTCAAGGCATAGAAATATTGGGTGGCAGTTGGCATTGGTGGTGGTGCCATTCCTTGTGGAGAAGCTTGTGGCACACCCCCGCTACCAGAGCTCATCGGCATGGCACTGCCCATTTGTTGTGCCATGATGAGCCCCATCCCTAGGCCCATTCCCGCACCTGCCGTACCACCTTCATTTTGTGCCGCAGCTTCAATGGCCTTTGCAGCTTTGAACTTGTAAAGTCGGTCCAAATCAATTTTGTCCACGCGGCTATATTCAAAGATTTCTTTTTTCAAGTCCTCGGGCATGGAAACATTTTCGATAAAGAACTTTTCCAAAGCGATTCCAACTGATTCAAATTCAGGAGCCATGACCTCGCGGCAGGTATCAGAAAGCTCCGAAGTGTTGGCAGCGTACAATTCGATGGGCAGGTTGGCTTCTCCTACTGTATCCGTAAAGCGAGTGGCGATAAGACTTTTCAAATGTTCATTTATCTCAAAATTGGTGAAGTTATTATCGGTACCAACAATTTCGATGATGAATTTTCCTGCGTCCGAAATTTTAAACGCATAGGTTCCAAAAGCACGTATTTCTACTAGGCCGAATCGCTCATCGCTCAAAGTGACCGGATTTTTGGTCCCCCATTTCTCGTCAGTGAAAAGGCGCGTGTTCACAAAATACACCTCAGCTTTAAATGGTGAGTTGAATCCGAATTTCCATCCTTTTAAAGTAGCCAGAATAGGTAGATTTTTTGTCGTCAGTTCATACGTGCCAGGCTCAAAAACATCGGCAAGCTGTCCTTCATTGACAAATACCGCGGTCTGACCTTCTCGGACAATAAGCTTAGCACCATTTTTTATTTCATTTTGGTAACGCTCAAACCGATGGGCAATGGTATCGTTTGTGCTATCCAACCATTCGACAATATCGATAAACTCATGCGTGAGTTTTTCTTTTATTTTTCCAAAAATATCCATGAATGTCGTGTTTACGTGTTTCTGTTCTAAAGCTATAAAAAATGACCTTAGATTATATTTTATAGGTAGAAAAAGAGGACATATTGTTACAGGTCCTTATTCATGAGCTACCTTTGGAGTACTATGGAAAGTAATGTTTTGGGAACGGAACTAGAAGCCTGTTGTTTTGAACCAAAAACTGGATTTTACCGCGATGGGTTTTGTAAAACAGGTACTGAAGACATCGGCACCCATGTGGTCTGCGCTATTATGACGGATGAATTTTTACGTTTTTCCCGCAGTCGGGGAAACGATTTGATAACCCCTATTCCGTACTATCAATTTCCAGGGTTAAAAGCTGGCGATAAATGGTGTCTCTGTGTTTCACGTTGGAAAGAGGCGTATCTGGAAGGTGTAGCACCACCCGTTATCCTTGAAGCTACCCATGAAAAAGCGTTGAAGTATGTTTCTTTTGACATGCTTCTGGAGCACAAGGTGAGTTCAGATTGATTCGGTTTTGTCCTGAAAATCGGATATAACAGCTACAGCGGCAGATTCTCCGCCTTCCATCGCCGCTTGCAGCGAGCCGTTCAATAAATGGTCCCCGGCCAAATACAAAGTGTTGGAAACCTTTAAATAGGTAGAAGACCATTCCATACGGACCGATTCCAAACGGGGAAGTGCTTTATTGATTTTAAAACAGTGGATAAGGTTACCCACAGAAATCTTACAATGCTTTTTAAGTTCTTCCCGTATTTGTTCTTCAAGTTCAGAAGTATTCAAGGTGTGCGATTTGACCACGGTAACGGAAAGTAAGGGATTCTTATCGGGGGAGAAATGATAATTTATATTATTGACCAGAGAACGCTCCTCGCTTATCAATCCGATAAGATTTTCGGAAAAGAAGGAATGAGGGCATTCGAAGTAAAGCGTATCACATCCCTTCCAATTCAAATTTGGGTTCAGTTCCCCGGTTTTACTATCATAAGGTACAGTACAAATGATTTTATCAGCTTCCCTGGAAGTGCCATTTGTACATTCAACCGTTTGCCCTTTAATATGGGACACTTGGGTGTCGTATAAAATCTGGGTCCTTTTTAGTTGACCCTTGAGTTGCATGGCTATCTCTCCAATACCTTTTTGGGGAATTGCCGCAGCTCCTTCACTGAACATTTTGAAAACAAATTCAAACATTCTGGATGAAGTATCAAGATTTTCTTCCAAAAAAATGCCTGTAAAAAATGGGACAAAAAAGGATTGAAGTACCCGTTCGGAAAATCCCAAGCTCCTCAAGTATTCTTTGGTGGTGGTTTCAGGCGAACAAAATATAGCGTCAATGGACTTTTTTTTGAGTCTGTTGCTCAAGCGAAATATTTTCCATTTGTCCGATAAAAGCGCGGCTGTTGTTCTTAAGGTGGGCAAAAAAGAGGAAAAATCACGCAAAGGATCTCCAATTTGTTGCTTGGCCCCATTTTGAAAAAGCAAAGCACCGGGTTTAAAATATCGGAGGTCCAACGAACTATAGTCCAAATGTTTCTTGGCCTGCGGATAGGCAGTCAATAAAACCTGAAAACCATGGTCCAAGGAATATCCTTTCAGCACGGATGTTTTTACACGACCACCCACGTTATCGGAGGCTTCGATGATTATTGGGGCATATCCGCTGGATTCTAAGACTTTCGCGGCAACCAGACCACTGATTCCACCACCTATAATGATAATTTTAGCTGGGTCTCTTTCCATGCCTTTCGATACTCTAGTGATTTGCGATGATGATGCAACATTAAAGCTTGGTCCTTTTTATATTGATTTAAAAACTGGATAACTTGTTTCTTCTGTGGTTGATTCAGATTTTTATAGGCAGGTTTGGGAATCTTTGTATCCCACTGGGCACTGAACGTATTGTCCAGGGCCATTCTCAAATAGCAGTGATCGTCAAATGGCAACTCTTTATAGTGAATTGCCAATTGTTCGGGCAGTCCCTGGTAAATGATAAAGGCATTTTTGTTGTCGGACATCTTCAAAAATAAGGAGAATCCTTTTTGAAACGCATATCTTTCGTGAATTTCAAAATTGTATTTAACGGATGACGCAAAATCGGGTTTGCGGTCATGGTGCTTTTCACTATTTTTAAGAACAACTAATTCAACACGAACATAAAATGAAAACTCGCTTTATTCAAGCCATTGCTTTAGCGCTGGCATTTCTAGTTTTGCCGTGGACGATTCATGCCCAAAGACGTAGAAAATCAGCTCCCGCTACCCCCGAATACCCATCGGAACTATATTCTAGCTTAGAGTATCGTTTGGTGGGACCTTTCCGCGGAGGACGTTCTGCAGCGGTAACCGGAGTTCCTGGAGAGCCGAATCTCTTTTATTTTGGGGCTACCGGTGGAGGCGTATGGAAAACCTTGGACGGTGGGCGTAGCTGGAAAAATATTTCTGATGGCTTTTTCGGAGGTAGTATCGGTGCTGTGGAAGTTGCCAAAAGCGACCCCAATGTGATTTATGTGGGAGGCGGCGAAAAAACCTTGCGCGGAAACGTATCCAGTGGATATGGTGTCTGGAAGACGGAAGATGCAGGGAAAACATGGAAAAAAGCCGGATTGGAAAAAAGTCGCCATGTTCCCAGGCTCCGAATTCCTCCACCCGATTACAATACGGTCTATGCCGCAGTACTCGGCAATATTTACAAGCCCACTAAGGAACGGGGCGTCTACAAAAGTACAGACGGAGGGAAGAGCTGGCGACAAGTACTTTTTGTAAACGATCAGTCCGGAGCCGTTGATTTGACCTTTGACCCCAACAATCCAAGAATTCTGTATGCTGCTACCTGGCGCGCGCAACGTACGCCCTATTCATTGAGCAGTGGCGGTGATGGTTCTGCCCTATGGAAAAGCACGGATAGTGGCGAAACCTGGACGGAAATCTCTAAAAATGAAGGTTTTCCTAAGGATACGTTGGGAATCATCGGGGTTTCAGTGTCGCCTATAAACTCAGAGCGTGTCTTCGCCATTGTGGAAAATAAAGAAAAAGGGGGTCTCTATCGTTCTGATGATGGCGGGAAAAAATGGACCCAAGTGAACAGTGAACGCAAACTGCGTCAACGTGCATGGTATTACACTAGGGTTTATGCCGATACAGAGGATGAAGATGTTGTTTATGTAATGAACGTGCGCTACCACAAAAGCACGGATGGTGGAAAAACCTTTAACACTTTTAATGCACCACACGGGGACCACCACGATTTATGGATTGCTCCAGAAAACTCGAAACGAATGATCATCGGGGACGATGGGGGTGCACAGGTGAGCTATGACGGTGGTGAAACCTGGAGCACATATTATAATCAGCCCACCGCCCAGTTTTATAGGGTGACCACGGATAATGCCTTTCCCTACCGCATTTATGTGGCGCAGCAAGACAATAGCACCGTCCGTATTAATCACAGAAGCGATGACGGTTCCATTGGTGAGGATGACTGGGAAAGAACTGCAGGTGGTGAGAGTGCCCATATTGCAATAGACCCAACAGATAATGATATTGTTTATGGCGGAAGCTATGGGGGCTTTTTGACCCGGGTAAACCATAAGAACAATACTGTTCGGGGCATCAATGTTTGGCCGGATAATCCCATGGGATACGGTGCGGAAGGGATGAAATATCGTTTCCAATGGAATTTCCCCATCATTTTTAGTAAGCATGATCCTAAAAAGCTGTACACCTTTTCCAATCATGTGCACATGAGCATAAACGAAGGACAAAGTTGGGAGCTTTTAAGTGGTGACCTAACGCGAAATGACCCTTCCAAATTGGTTTCCAGCGGTGGGCCCGTAACTCAAGACAACACAGGGGTGGAATATTACTGTACCATTTTTGCAGCCAACGAAAGTCCTTTAAAGGAAGGATTGATATGGGTAGGAAGCGATGACGGTCTCATTCACATCACAAAGGACGGAGGGCAAAACTGGGAGAATATCACTCCTAGTGGTATGCCCGATTGGATGATGATCAACAGTATTGAACCTTCGGCCTTTGATGAAGGGACCTGCTATGTGGCGGGAACACGATATAAGCTGGGAGATTTTCAACCTTACCTTTACAAGACAACGGACTACGGGAAAACTTGGTCCAAAATCACCAATGGCATAGAAAGCGAGCATTTCACGCGAGTAGTTCGCGAAGACCCTAAAAGAAAGGGATTGCTCTACGCTGGTACGGAAACCGGGATGTACGTTTCATTCAATGATGGGCAAAACTGGGAAAAGTTTCAGTTGAATTTGCCAATCGTGCCTATCACGGATTTGGTCATCAAAGAGAATAATTTGGTCGTCGCCACGCAGGGGAGGAGTGTCTGGGTAATTGATGACCTGACCGTGTTGCACCAAATGGATACGTCCATGAAATCGACTGATATGAAACTTTTTGCACCTAAAGATTCCTATCGAACGAAAGGACGTGCTGCGAAAGAACCTAGTTTGACGGAAGGTCAAAACCATCCGAATGGCGTAGTGAGTCATTTTTATCTAAAGGATTTTTCTGAAAAGGATTCTGTTCAACTGACCTATTTGACACAAAGTGGGGATACCTTGGCGAATTTTAGTACAGCAGCTAAGGATAAAAAGAAAAAGCTGAAGGTGAAAAAAGGGGGTAACACCCATGTTTGGGATACCCGCGGTAAAGGTGCTGAAAAACTTGAGGGTATGATTTTGTGGTGGGCCAATCTGAATGGCGCCAAAGCTGTCCCAGGGGATTATAAGGTTTCCTTAAAGGTCAATGGGAAAACGGAAACACAGCCTTTTAAAATTTTACCAGATCCCCGTGCCGAGGTCTCCGTGGCCGAGATGCGGAAACAGTACGATTTTATCACAAGCGTCAATGAAACCGTGGACAAAGCCCATCAATCCATTAAAAAGATTCGGAAAATAAATCAAAAGTTAGATGCATTTTCAAAACAATACAAAGACAATCCACAGGTAAAACCTTTGGTTGAAAAAGCCAAGAAAATGAAAGAGGGTTTTGAAGAAATTGAAAAAGCGTTATACCAAACTAAAAACCGAAGTAATCAAGACCCTCTGAATTTTCCAATACGTTTGACCAATAAACTGGCACACCTGAACAGTTTGGTAAGCATTGATGATTTTCCGCCAACGGATCAGGATATTGCAGTGAAAAACGAAATGACGGCCAAAATCAATACCCAACTCACTGCTTTTGATAAGCTTGTGGATGATGAAATGAAGGCTTTTAATGCAGAATTCAATGCACTGAAACTGGACTATCTTTCGATGGAATAGATACCTTGCCCAACATTAACCACAATCCTTTAATTTGGGGTACAGGCGGTTTGAATGGTAAAGGTTTTCCGTAATTTTGCATCGTTAAAAATGCTTATGGAAAAGAAGGTAGCCGTCATCGGAGGAGGTATCAGTGGAATGAGCTTCGCGCATTTTTGTGCAATTCGGGGATATAAGGTCACGGTATTCGAAAAAGGAAACATTGGCGGGTGTCTGCAAAGTGTCTCGTTTGATGGAGAAAGCTATTACGAGTTGGGAGGGCACACCCTTACCTATACCTACACTACTGTTCTCGATATTTTAAACCACTACGAAAAGACCGGGGCAATTCGTGAAAAAGCCAATTTGAAGTTTGAAGCATTCACCGAGAAAGGTTTTGTGAGCCTGTTAAGTCGCATTAGTATTTTCAGCTTGTTGGTGTCTTTGCCCCGATTGGCTTTTGTGAAAAAAGACAAACTTTCCTTGGAATCCTATTATGGGAAGGTATTGGGTAAAAAGAACTACCAAAACTTGTTTTCATTTCTCTTTCGAGCGATTTTATGCCAGAATCCCAATGCGTTTCCCGCTTCAAAACTGTTTAAAAAACGAAATAAGGACAAGAAATTCCCGAAAAAATATGTTTTGCAAAAAGGCGTTCAGCAGGTGCTGGATGTTATTCGAACAAACCCCAATATTAGCTGTCGAGAGCAGACGGACGTCACGGCCATAAAAATGCACGAGGGCAACTATCAAGTTTGTGTCGATGACACAATTATTATGGAAACCCCTATTTTGGCGATGGCATGTCCGGCAAATATAGCCGCTCGATTGTTGGGCGCTGGGTTTCCGGAACTCTCCCAAAATCTCCAAGAAATTCAACAAGTTCAAGTGGAGACTGCTTTGGTTGAAGTCATGGATGAGAATATAGCAAATGTTCGTAAAAAGAGCATTTTGGGTACCGGGGATACCTTTTTTTCAGCCATTCGCATTCCAGATATTGAAAAGGTGCACTGGTGTTTTTACTTTCCTGCGGACACCTATTCCGAGATGGAAAAAAAGAAAATCTTGCACAAAGTATTTCAGGTGGACGTTGAAAAAATAGACCTAAAAGTTGCGCGTAAATTTCAGTTACCAAACTTTAAGGTTCCCAATTTGGACAATGTTGAGAATATTGAAAAACACATAAAGGGCACCCAACTTTTTTTTGCGACCAACTACATGGATGGGCTTTCCATTGAAGACTGCTGTGTGCGCTCCAAACGCGAAGCTGAACGATTGGCAGGAATTTTGTAGCCCTTATTCGAAAGAAAGGATAAGCATCCTTCCTTCAATTATTGCTAATTTAGAGGGGTATAGAAAAGCCCAGGTCCTTGTTCAAGAAATTATCTTTACGATCGCGCATCTTCGTCACCATGATTCTTCTAGTGTTGATAGCGTCTGTGCTTATTGCCGGGGTTACCATTTATCAATATAGAGAGCAGAGCCAGGATTATCATGAACAAAGGCTGCAGCGCAAAGAAGAACAGATTCTACAAAGCATTTCTTACACCCTAAGGGAAACAACCTACCCACCGACATCTGAAAATCTCCAATACATCTTTATGGATGAGATTTTTAAGATTGCGGATGTCCAGAATGTAAATTTCAATATTTACGATTTAGAAGGTACATTGATAAAAAGCTCCAGACCTAGCTTTGAAGCGGATTCCATTTCTAACTGTTTGGATGCTGAAATTTTGAACAGCCTTTTGGTAAGCAGTGACAGAAGATATGTAGAAGAGAAAATTGCGGTAGGGGGCAAATACAAGGCATCTTATTCCTATATAACGGATAACCAGTTTAAGCCCATAGGTATTATGAACCTGCCGTATTTTGAAGACAACTCCTTTAGCAATATGGAGTTGCGGGAGTTTCTCTTTCGTTTGGCGGGCGTGTACGTCATTATGCTGTTGTCCGCTATTATCCTTGCTTACTTTATTTCAAAATACATAACAAGATCCTTGCAGACCATTTCGGATAAGATGAACCAAACCGACCTGACACGGCGCAATGAGAAAATCTATATCGAGGATTCCAGTGAAGAAATAAAAAAACTGGTGGATTCCTATAACAGTAAGATTGACGAGTTGGAAGAAAGTGCTACCAAATTGGCAAGAAGCGAACGCGAACAAGCCTGGCGGGAAATGGCCAAACAAGTGGCCCATGAAATTAAAAATCCCTTAACACCTATGCGTCTTTCCGTACAGAGCTTCGTACGTAAGTTTAATCCAAAGTCGAATGATGCAGAAGTAAAAATCAAGGAGTTTTCAAACTCCATGATTCAACAAATCGATACGATGAGCAACATTGCCTCTGCTTTCTCCAATTTTGCTAAAATGCCGGCTCAACAGAACGAGACCCTTAATTTGGTCAATATCGTAAAACTGGCATTGGATATTTTCAATGAAGACTACATTCATTTTATCTGTGACGAAGAGGAGATAGTGGTCAAATTGGACCGGACCCAATTGATACGGGTAATCACAAATTTGGTCAAGAACGCCATCCAGGCGATGAATTCTGTGAAATCGCCTCGAATTTTGGTGACGGTAGCTTCCGAAGCAGATAAAGTAAAGATTTCTGTAGCGGATAATGGTATTGGCATTGCGGATGATGTCAAAGAAAAGATATTTGAGCCCAAGTTTACAACAAAAACAAGCGGTATGGGCCTTGGACTGGGTATGGTCAAGAGTATCGTGGAGAACTACAACGGAACCATCAGTTTTACATCTCAGGTGGGCAAAGGGACCGTTTTTTCAGTAAAATTTCCAAAAGCTTCCAAAACTATTTAATCGAAAATAATATGGACTATAAAAATATTTATATCGAAGAAGAGAACGAAATCGCTGTCGTTACCATAAATCGTCCCAAAAAGCTGAATGCGCTGAACAAACAGACCATTTTAGAACTACATGAGGCCTTTAAAGAGTTGGATGAAGATAATGGCATCAAGGTGATTTTGGTAACTGGAAGCGGGGAAAAAGCCTTTGTAGCGGGTGCCGACATTTCGGAGTTTGCCCATTTTTCCGAAGAGCAAGGAGGGGAGTTGGCCGCCAAAGGGCAAGAGATACTTTTCAGTTTCGTGGCCAATTTATCTACCCCAGTCATCGGGGCGATAAACGGTTTTGCTCTGGGAGGGGGCCTGGAACTGGCCATGTCCTGCCATTTTAGGATTGCCAGTGAAAATGCCAAAATGGGATTGCCTGAAGTTTCCTTAGGTGTGATACCAGGCTATGGAGGAACTCAGCGCCTGCCCCAGTTAATTGGTAAGGGCAGGGCTATGGAAATGATTATGACCGCTGGAATGATTGACGCCAACAAAGCGTTGGATTATGGTCTGGTAAATCATGTGGTCCCTTTGGGAGAACTGCTGCCATTCTGTAAAAAAATAGCGAGCAGGATATCGAATAATTCGGCCGTGGCGATAAAACACGCAATAAAAGCGGTAAATGCAGGTTATAGCTATGATATGGACGGCTATGCTGTAGAAATCGGTGCTTTCGGACAATGTTTTGGGACCAATGATTTTAAAGAAGGCACTTCCGCTTTCTTGGAAAAACGAAAAGCAGATTTCCCTGGGTCTTAGCCGTTGGTTTAACCAAACTGGACCATGATACAAAAGATTATTCCGCTATTTGCTGCGCTTGTTATGGTATTTGGAGGGCGTGCCCAAAAGATGCCGGTTTCTTACGATTTTGGGGAAAAGTTCAATGATCGGTACCGTTACTCCAATCTTCTGACTATAGATGACGATGGAAATGGAGGGTATATTCTGGTTCGGGCGTACTTTCAGGGCCTCATCCTAAAACCAAAAGGATATTTTATAGAGCAGTACAATAGTGACTTGGAATTGGTAAGTGAATTCAACTACAAGTTACGCGGTAAAAACTTTGTGGACGGTTTTCTGAAGGACGGTAAATTGAACTTACTGTTTCTGGATTACAATGTGGAACGCGGACAATATGAATATTGGGTTCATCAAAGTGCAATTGCGGATTTTGATTTTAAAAGGCAGCGTTTGCTCACGTTGTCCTCTTCACAAGTGAACGATCCTGTTGGTAAGAACTATTACAACCGTAATTTTTCCAATGGTTTTACCACGGCCATTTTGTTCAATCAAGAAAAAACAGGTTTTGTTATCAGTACCCATCACAAGAAAGGAAAACAAAACAAGCATGTGATTCATCTTTTCGACACGAATCTGAACAAACGGTTTGAACACGACTTTTCCTATGGGATTGAAGAGAAGAATTACGCGTTTGAAAATGTCGCAATATCAAGCGACCTGGAAACCGCCTATATCATAGGAAAAGCCTACTTTAAAAAGAAACGGTTTCGTGTGGATGAACGCAGATTTCAATACGAATTGATAAAAGTTTCGGGCAAGGGCAGTCAAACACAATCTTTTGATGACCCGGGCAAATACTCAGAAGCACTGTACCCTATAATTATCAAAGACAGACTGGTCTGTACAGGGTTTTATGCAGATAGAAAGGACAACCGATACAACGGAGTGGCCTTTTTTGATGTGAACCCCATCTCATTAAACATAGTTTCCAAAAAATACAATCCATTTTCCCAGCAGTTTATGGAAGATAAGTTTGGTAGGGAAGAGGATAAAGTAATCAAGAATCTGATTTTTAAAAGTGTTGAGGTTAGCCCAGCAGATGAAATTTTCTTTAATGCTGAAGAATACTTCGTAACGAATAGTCTACAGACCACAGGCGCGGGACAGCGCATTAAAATTGAGCGTTTTCACCATAATGACATTGTGAGCGCCAAACTGGATAAAACCGGAGACGCCGTCTGGATAAGAAATATCAACAAAGCCGAAGTCACCCAAGGTGACGGGGCCTATGCCTCGTATAGCTCCTACATCAAAGATGGAAAAACGTACTTTTTTATCTGCACTGCAGCGGAAAATCCCCAACTCATCAACAACGAGCGATTGATTTTTAAACAAGGTCTAAGCCGAAACAGAAATGTTTTTCTGATTTCTTTGGATAAAAATGGCAAAATGGAATATGAGAAAATCATTGATGATCAGGAAGCGCGTTTGCCATTGATGGTCTCCAAACCTTTAAAAAATGTCTCGGAGCACAATATGCTCTTTTATGCCAAGCGAGGCAGTAAAAAGCAACTGGTCAAGGTCGCTTTTAGATAAGTTTCAGACTCGTTTTGGAACCTACTGTTTTTTCTTCCATCAATTAGGATAAGGTATCCGTCAATCCACATTGGGCGTACATACATTTGTGGTCCAAAAGATATGGGGATACCGCTACTTTCATTCCATAAATCATAAAAAGAAAAAAAATGAACGTAGCAAAACCCCTCAGAATTTTAGTACTAGGTACACTTTTACTCTCGTGCTCCGGAGAAGATGGAGAGCGCGGTCCAGAAGGGCCACAAGGCGAGAGTATAACCGGAGAACAAGGGAGTCCGGGGATTAATTGTTGGGACCGTAATGGGAATGGTACCGGAGATATTACCAATGATGAGGACAATGAGGACCTTAACGGTGATAATGTGGTAAATACATTGGACTGCCAGGGCGCTACAGGAGATGCAGGTGAAAATGGCAATGCCAATGTATCCTACGTTGATGTCTCCCTAAGCGATTTTGATAACAGTAGCGAGCTGGTTTACACCTTGGGGCCAGATTTATTGCCCATATCTGACCATACCTATTTAGTGTATTTGAAGAATTTCGATGACTTATGGTTTCAAGTTCCGGGAGGTATATTTGAAAGTAATATTGTTTATACCCGTTCGTATTTCAATGAAGTTGAGGGTACACTTGTAATCAATTTCTATTTCACCAACAATGATGAACTGGTAGACATAGCACAAGGTAATTTGGTTACCCTAAGAATTATTGCAATAGCCCTAGATACCAACAGTAAGAGCAATCAGACGACGGTTTTGTCTGAATTGAAGACGGCAGGGGTGGACGTTAATGACTACCATGCAGTGGCTGATTACTTCGGCTTGGAGTAGTCTAGAATCTATGAATATTGAAAAGCCGGGGTCTTACTCTGGCTTTTTATATTGGAAATATCATGGTCCATTCTCAGCCAAAAAAGTAATAGGTAGTTACGCAACACTCGCCAGACTTTTCCATCTTTTTGGAAACAACCGTATCATGATAAAACAATTATATCCTTATGTATTTATGGCTTTATTGTGCATCCTGTTTTCAGGGTGTAACGATGATGATTCCAATTTCAATCAAAATACCATTGGACAATGGAGCATTATGGCGATTAATCTTTCTGATAGTCCCTTAGGTCCGGTGGAAACCCCGGAGGATGGAGAAATGATTTCCATCACATTCCAACCCGATGGAAATTTTTCCGGAAACACTTCGGTAAATACCTTCGGGGGCAAGAGCACTACAAATGGCATGAACTTGTTCATAAATGAATTGGTGACCACCGAAGTTGCCGACACCCCGTTCGGGCAGGCATTTTATCAAGCTATTTATCGAAGTAGTGGTCAAAATGAAGGGCCGTCGGAATTTGAAATTATTGTTGTCAACGACAACATCATAAACTTGGTATTTAATGAATTCCGTTTTCTTAGTTTAGAGCGATTATAGTATATCAAAAATTGGATTAATTCCATATATTTGGAATAAATCCAATAAATGAATTCAGATGGACTTCAAAAAGGACGTGGTGCCCAAAAAAATACTTCAAATAGGTTTTTGGAACACGTCTACGAGCTTAGGGACGATTTTTTGGAGTTTTGCAGATTGGAGGGTGAAACGGCTGAAAGTGACAAAACCCAATATATTCCTGTTTTCCCAAAAACCATTGTGAACAAAGTGGATAGCCCTGATGTGGGCATGATGTACTCCATGAACCCTTACCAAGGCTGCGAACACGGCTGTATCTATTGTTATGCGCGAACTACACACGAGTTTTGGGGCTATAGTGCAGGATTAGACTTTGAGCGTAGGATATTGGTGAAAAAAACCGCTCCAGAACTGCTTGAGGATAAATTGAAAAACAAACGTTGGAAGGCGCAGACCATTGTCATGTCTGGCAACACAGATTGCTATCAACCCGCAGAAAAAAAGTACCAAATTACAAGAAAGTGTCTCGAAATCTTTCTCAAGTACAAACATCCTGTCGGTATAATCACAAAAAACGCACTGATTCTTAGGGATTTGGATATCCTTAAGGAACTTACGTCCTATCAACTTTTGGGAGTCAACATTTCTATAACTTCCTTATCGGAAGAAACAAGGAGAAAGTTGGAACCCAGAACGGCATCTATCCAGAAAAGATTGAAAACGATTCAAATATTGTCCGAACATAGGATTCCTGTAAATGCAATGTTGGCTCCCATGATTCCAGGAATTAATAGTCACGAGCTTTTAAAACTGGCAAAAACGGTATCGTATCATGGAGCTGTTTCTTTTGCATTTACCTTAGTTAGGCTTAATGGGGCCATTGGTCAGCTTTTTACGGATTGGATAAGAAAGGCCATGCCGGATAAAGCCGAAAAAGTACTGCATTTGATACAAGAATGCCATGGAGGTGGTATTAATGATAGTCGGTTTGGTTTACGAAACAGAGGGGAGGGCCATATAGCCAAACAAATCCATGATATGGCCAAGTTGGCGAAACAAAAATATTTTAGGGATAAGCAATTTCCCGAGCTAAGAAGGGATTTGTACAGAAAATACAGGGATGGACAGTTTGAATTATTCTAAAATAGTATGGTCTTTTTAAATAAATTTAGAAACTTGTCCAATAGGTCTTGCAGTTTTCGTCATTAGGGTGAAACAAGTTATAAACCCGTCCATTTTGGATATGGACATAAAACGTAAACCAAATGAGTAATTTTTTGTATTTGTTTAGAGGTGGGGACGAAGCGTATCAAAAACTGTCCCAAGAAGAGAAACAGGCCCATATGGAAGTATGGGGAAAGTGGATGGGAGGCCTCAGGGAAAAAGGCCATCTATTGGATGGTCTCCCATTGGACGAGGATGGAAAAGTAGTGCATAATCGAGGTGAATTGATCACCAATGGTCCGCATGCGGAGGGCGCTGAGTTGGTGGGAGGCTATTTAATCGTTTCTGCCAAAGATTTGGAGGAAGCTACGGAGATTTCCAAAGGATGCCCCATTTTTGATTATGACGGCAGTACTGTAGAAATACGTCAAATTTTGGACATGGAAGACCATGTGTAACGGGATTTCCTCTTTAGAAATAAGGTTATGTTGTGGAAAATGGGAAAGGCCCCTCATTTCCTATAACCCATTGTATTCTGCGGCATAACCTTTTTGATTACGATGACGGATAAAGCGATAAATCACACTTTGGACCATCTGTTTCGAAATGAATACGGTAAGCTTATCGCCCTGTTGACGAACAAATTCGGGGTATCCTTTCTAGAACAGATTGAGGATGCGGCACAAGACACTTTTTTAAGGGCAATGCAAGTGTGGGGATACCAAACCGTTCCGGACAATCCGACAGCATGGCTCTACCGAGTGGCCCAAAATCGACTTATCGATGTCTTGAGAAGGAACAAAAAGTCCGATTTATTGGGAGATAAACCCCTGCCCAAAGAGGATATCCAGACCGGTGAAACACTGATATTGGAGAATGCTATCGAGGATAGTCAGTTAAACATGATTTTCGCCTGTTGCCATCCTTCCTTATCCCAGGAACATCAAATCATACTTAGTCTCAAGTTAATGGGAGGTTTCAGTAACAGAGAACTGGCCGAAGCCTTATTAAAGAAAGAAGATGCCGTGGCCAAATCGTTTACACGGGCAAAAAAGCAGTTCAGGGAAAAGGTAAAGTTTCTTCAAATACCTGTACAGATGGGCTTGCAATCCCGATTATTTCAGGTGCTGCGCGTTCTTTATCTTTTGTTTTCCGAAGGATACGTAGCCACTACGGGAGCACAATTGCTCAAAAAGGATATCTGCTACGAAGCACTACGGTTAGCACTTTTACTGAGGAAAAATAAGTATTGTTCACATCCCAATCTGGAGGCTTTGATTGCCTTGATGTGTTTTCATTCCTCGCGATTTGATGCCCGCCTTGATAGTGCCGGAAATCTTGTTTCTTTGGAGCATCATGACCGAAGCCACTACAATCAACAATTGATACAGATTGGAATACATCATCTGGAACAATCCGAGACCGAAAACCAACTACCATCACGCTATCATTTGGAAGCAGCACGGTCTTACTATCACAGTACAGCCAAAACTTTTGCAAAAACAGATTGGAAAAGCATTCTTTATCTCTACGACGTTCAGATAAAGCAGGAATACTCCCCAATGGTAGCGTTAAACCGGATTGTTCCCTTTGGTAAGATACATGGTCCGTCAAAAGCCCTGAAAGAGCTGAAAGAAGTGGAAAGGCAATCTGATTTTTCCACCACAGGACTGTTCTATGCTATTAAAGCGGAGTTTCAAAAGGAATTGGGAGATACCAATTATCGATACACGCTTAAAAAGGCCATAGCGTTTTCTGAAAATGAATTGGTCAAGCGTTATTTGGAAGATAAACTGTTGTGAAACCTTCGTACACGCAGCAGTTCAGTTAAAAAAGTACCCCAACAAGGGGTCTTTCATCGAAAACACAGGATGGTTTTTACTTCAAAATAGAAAGACCTGTTTACTAGCTTTAAAGAGAAGTTAAAGTTTAAAAGGGTCGATCCAAACAGTTCTTATCCGCGTATAAGTAGAACAAGGGAAGTGAAATAATGAAAATTGAAACGATTTCTACTAATGTCTAAATGTAAAGAAGAAAAAACTGGGTACGTCCGGACAGGTTCCCAGTGGAAGGATAAAATCATCAATTTCTTTGAAACTGCGGATGCTTGGGGCGTTTTTATTATGGGAAGCACTTTTGTCCTTATGATAGGTTCGGCATATCTAATCTATATTTTAAAAGGCGATATTACCCAGTTTAATCTAGAGCGCAGGTCGTCTTTGTTAGGGTTGATTTTTATGTCGATAGGCACGGGTCTTCTTTTATTTAAAGCTAGTTTTTTTATATTGACCCTCTATCGGTTTTTTAAGTATCGACCGATCCGTTCGGTAAGCGATGTGGAACTGCCCTCATGTACAATTATTGTCCCTGCCTACAATGAAGGCAAACAGGTTTGGAATACCCTTTTGAGCCTGGCGGAAAGCGATTACCCCTTAGAAAAGTTACAGTTGTTGGCAGTTGATGACGGCAGTGGCGATGACACTTGGCACTGGATTCAAAAAGCAAAAGAACGTTTAGGGGATGCATTGATGGTTCACAAACAACCCAGGAATATGGGAAAGCGCCATGCCCTGTATCATGGTTTCAAAACGGGTAAAGGCGAGATATTTGTTACGGTAGATAGTGATTCTGAGGTCAATCGCGATACTTTGCGCAATTTGGTAAGCCCTTTTGTAACCAATAAATCATGTGGTGCCGTAGCTGGAAATATCCGCGTTCTGAACAAGAAGAAAGCGATATTGCCCAAAATGTTGGATGTCAGTTTTGTTCTAAGTTTTGAGTTTGTACGTTCTGCGGAGAGTACATTTAATTCCGTACTGTGTACGCCCGGCGCATTGGCCGCTTATCGAAGAGATGCCGTTTTTGGTTGTTTGGAGGAATGGATAAATCAAACTTTTATGGGTCAGCCATCTGATATTGGTGAAGATAGGGCAATGACCAACATGATATTGAAACAGGGGTATCACGTACTCTTTCAGAGAAATGCATTGGCGTTCACCAATGTTCCTGAAAAGTATAAAGGACTCTATAAGATGTTTATACGCTGGGGCAGGAGCAATGTGCGCGAAAATATTGAAATGTCGAAGTACGTTTTCAAGAACTTTAGAAAGGAATCAAAATTGGGAACTCGCCTTTTGTTTTTGAGTCAGTTCCTAGAGATTGTGATGAGCTATCCATTCCTGATTTTCATGTTGTTTTTTATCATCATACACCCCTTGCTCTTTCTCAGTTCGACCTTGGTGAGCATTTTGATTTTAACGACATTCCCAGTGATATTCTATGCCAGGAGATATACATTTTTTGAATCCTTTTGGGCATATTCCTACAGTATCCTTTATACGTTTGGACTTTTTTGGATTACGCCCTATGCCATAGCCACGGCCAACAAAAGAGGATGGCTTACCCGCAGCTTGCCCGCCTAAAACCAAGAAATATATGATTTAAGGATTCCATTCCTTGTAAAATTGGTCGAGAAATTGGAGCATAAATTGATGTCGCCCTTCAGCTTTTTTTTGTGCAGCTTTCGTGTTCATCTGGTTTTTCAGCAACAACAGTTTTTCATAAAAGTGATTGATGGTGGGTGCTTTGGACTTTTTATACGCTTCCTTTGTCAAATTTAAGTCAGGTGGAATATCTGGATTATAAAGTGCTCGATTTTTGTATCCGCCGTAGTTAAATGCTCTGGCAATTCCTATCGCACCCATTGCATCCAACCTATCAGCATCCTGAACTACCTGCAGTTCCGTAGAGGAAAAAAGCGGCGCTTCCCGGTCCAAACTATTTTTGTACGACATAAAACGAATGATGTGGACCACATGTTGGATTGTAGACTCTTGAAGCTTTTGGGAGCGCAAGAATTCAAACGCTTTTCTCGGACCTATTTCTTCGTCCCCATTGTGGAACTTTGAATCTGCAATATCATGAAGCAACGCGGCCAATTGGACAACTTGAATATCCACATGCTCTTCTTTCGCCAATACTTCTGCCATTTTAAAAACCCGTTCAGTATGGAACCAGTCATGCCCTCCTTCAGCATGTTCCAATGTTTTCTTTACGAACGCAATTGTTCTTTCTATCAACGGATTTGGTCTCATTCAGGTATATTTATGCCTTGAACAATACTGGATTCTGCTTGTTGTATCAATCCCTCTGGTTTTCCATCATTTGGGAATGGCCGATGTACCTCTAAGCTTAAGTGACTGGCCAATCCCATAGGAAACTTACCATATTTTAGCAATTTCCATGAATTGTTTATACTAATCGGTACGATCCAAGCAGAGGGCGCGTTGGCCATGAGCACCTTCAAACCTGCTGTATAGAACTTTTTTGGAAAACCATCCCGGCTTCGGGTCCCTTCAGGAAAAATAACGGCACTACGGTTGTACTTTTCTATATATTCTCCCAGTTTTTCCAACTGTTCTACGGACTGTTTAGCATCCTTTCTATTAATAAGAACCGAACCTCCATGCCTTAGATTAAAGGAGACACTGGGAATTCCCTTTCCCAATTCAATTTTGCTCACAAATTTTGGATGGTGCTTTCTCATATACCATATAATGGGAGGAATATCATACATGCTTTGATGGTTGGAAACGATGATAAGAGGGACGTTTTCGGGAATGGGGAAATCTTTCTTAAAACGATACCGGGTTCCCAAAACATTGGTGCACCTCATAATGAACCAATTCAGTAAGGTGACGCTGTGTTTATGCTGGGTATATCCAAAAACTCGTAAACAAAACCACTGTATAGGATGAAAAACAACCAAGGTAAGTCCAAAAAGGATAAAGAAAAGGGTGGTCAGCGGATAGGCAACTAATTTTTTCAAATTTTCGATAAGGTTATGTGTAAAAATAAAAAAACCACCTTTTAGGTGGTTTTCAATATCTGTTTTTTGAAGCGCCTAGCAAAACTCATTATAGGCTTCCATTAAATTTTCAGCAATCATTTCCGCAGGTCTGCCCTCAATATGGTGGCGTTCTATCATATGAACTAATTCACCATCCCGGAACAACGCCATACTTGGTGACGAAGGAGGAAACGGAATCATGTGGTTTCTCGCTGTATTGACCGCTTCGGTGTCCACTCCTGCAAATACAGTTACCAGATGGTCGGGAGTCTTTGCATTCTGTAAGCTTAATTTGGCCGCTGGCCTTGCATTTGCCGCAGCGCAACCACAAACGGAATTCACAACTACCAAGGTAGTGCCTTCCTTTTTTAAAGCCTGGTCAACAGCTTCGCCAGTGTGTAGTTCATTAAATCCAGCGGTAGCCAAATCCGCTCTCATAGGTTTTACCAATTCTTCAGGATACATAGTCTTTTTTTTAATCGGATTTCAAAGATAGTGGTTTTGTCGGTTTTTTTTATGGGCCTTAACATACAGAAAAGAATTCATTCTGGTCAAAGAACTATCTTTGCCCGTATTCTTTTTGGGATGATCAAGTGGGTTGCAGCTTTTTTGGGCTATTTTGTATTTCGATTTCCTGGGGCCATTCTTGGATTCCTCTTGGGCAGTTTCTTGGATAATCTGAACGGTGGAGGTCAACGGGATCCAAGAACTGTTTTTAGGGAGTATACCCAACCCAATGTTTCCCCTGCCGATTTCGAACTTAATTTACTGTCCCTGTGTTCACTGATTATCAAAGCAGATGGACAGGTAAGCCAAAAAGAACTGGATTATGTACGCCAATACTTTTTAGCTACCTATGGTAAGGAAAAGGCAAATGCTATTTTTAGAACTTTCAATGAGGTGATTAAAAAGCGGGAAGTCTCCGCGCAGCGCATATGCACCTATCTCACCCAGCGTACGCGATATGAAGTAAGATTGCAGTTACTTCATTTTCTTTTCGGCATAGCCCAAGCAGATGGGCAGACCAGTAAAGCTGAAGTGAACAAGCTTAGGGAAATAGCTGGATATTTAAGAGTTGCCGCAAATGATTTTGAAAGTATAATGGCCATGTTCATCAAGTCTGCGGACAATGCCTATAAAATTCTTGAAATTGATAAGACAGCTTCGGATGATGAGGTCAAGAAAGCCTATAGGAAGATGGCCAAAAAATACCATCCAGACCGTGTGGTCACCGAAGATGAGGCGATTAAAAAAGGAGCCGAGGAAAAGTTCAAAGAAGTACAAAAGGCATACGAAACAATACAAAAGGAAAGAGGGATTTCTTAACTTCGCTTAACTTGGTCTGTTTATCAAGTTTTATAACCCCAATCTTTAAACTATGGAGGAATTCTGGTTTTATCTCAACTTAGGATTTAAGCATGTACTGGATAAAAATGCCTACGACCATATCCTTTTTTTGGCAGCATTGGCCATACCGTTTTCTTTTAAAGATTGGAAAAAAGTGGTTTTACTGGCTACGATTTTTACAATTGCCCACTGTACATCTCTGGCATTGGCCGCTTTTGATGTTTTTACCGTGGATGTCGGTCTTATCGAGTTTTTTATTCCGGTGACCATTGTTTTGACGGCGCTTTTCAATTTAATCTATGTTTTTAGGGATGCTGTACGCGTAGGCATGTATTTGCATGGCGTGGTCACCGCTTTCTTTGGGCTTATCCATGGCTTTGGTTTTTCCAACTATTTTAGACTCTTGATGGCAGAAGAAGAAGATAAAGTGACCCCTTTATTGGGTTTTGCCTCCGGAATTGAACTTTCCCAAGTGGCCATTATACTTTCTATTTTAGGTATTGCCTATTTAGCCCAATCCGTAATGGGATTGAGGAGAAGATATTTTATAGTTGCCTTTTCCCTGCTAATTGTGGCCATCACAATACCGCTGTTGATCGCTACGTTTCCTAAATAGTAGAATCGTTAAATTTCATCGAATAAGGTTGTGGGGGTCTTCCAAAGCAGGTATCTTTAATTCGATACATTCGTCCTACGGGTATGAAAGAGAGCAAACAGCAAAAGTATGACAAGGCCTACCTGAGGATGGCCACAGAATGGGGAAAGCTCTCGTACTGTAAAAGAAAACAGGTGGGCGCCATAATTGTTAAGGACCGAATGATTATTTCTGATGGATACAACGGCACTCCTACAGGGTTTGAAAATGTTTGTGAGGACGAAGAAGGTTATACCAAATGGTATGTTCTGCATGCTGAGGCCAATGCCATATTAAAAGTGGCAGCTTCAACCCAGTCTTGTGAAGGGGCCACCTTGTATATTACCCTTTCACCCTGTAGGGAATGCAGTAAACTAATTCATCAGTCTGGCATAAAACGTGTTGTGTATAGCACAGCGTATAAAGATGATTCGGGCTTAAGGTTCTTGGAAAGGGCGGGAGTGATCATAGATCACATCCCCATATTGGAAGAAATGGCGTAACCTTTACGATTTTCGCTATCTATGGAAAAAAAATTCAACTATATATGGCCAACTTTGCTAGCTTTTGCAGTAGCTGTTGGTATTTTTATCGGAGGAAAGCTCCATTTTGATGACAGCCCGGAAAAGCTCTTTTCCACAAATTCCAAAAAAGACAAGCTAAACCGACTTATCGACTATATCGATTATGAGTATGTGGACGAAATTGATACGGACAGCATTGTCGACGTGACGGTAAACAATATCCTCGGAAAATTAGACCCGCATTCTGTGTACATTCCCAAAAGTGAAATGCAAGAAGTTTCCGAAAATATGAAAGGGGATTTTGTGGGTATAGGAATAAGTTTTTATATGTATCACGACACCATTACGGTCATCAGGACCATTAAAAATGGGCCAAGTCATATCAGCGGAATAAAACCAGGAGATCGAATTCTCATAGCCGATAATGATACCCTTTTTGGAAAACGGATTCCCAATAATAGTATCGTATCCCGACTTAAGGGGAAAGCAGGGACCAAAGTGGACCTTAAGGTTTTTAGGAAATCAGAGAAGAGACTTATGGAATTTACCGTTACCCGAGATAGAGTTCCTATAAAAAGTGTTGAGTCCTATTATATGCTTACCAGCGATATGGGGTACTTAAAAATCAATCGTTTTGCCGAGTCTACTTTTAAAGAGTTCAAAGAGGCGCTGCGAAAACTTAAGTTAAGGGGCGCACAGAAACTGGTCTTGGACCTGCGGGACAATCCAGGAGGCTACTTGGGCATTGCCGAAAAGCTGGCAGATGAGTTTTTGGAAGATGATAAGCTTATCCTTTACACTAAAAATAAAAGAGGAAAGATAAAAAGAGCCTACGCAACCGGGAAGGGCGATTTTGAGGACAAACCCGTCTATGTACTGATAAACGAACGATCTGCGTCCGCAAGTGAGATTATTGCCGGTGCCTTGCAAGATAATGACATCGGAACAATAGTGGGAAGACGTTCCTTTGGAAAAGGTCTGGTACAACGAGAAATGGACCTAGGAGACGGTTCCGCGGTTCGCTTGACGGTGTCGCGATATTATACCCCAACAGGACGTTCTATCCAAAAATCATACAAAAAAGGCCATAAAGATTATTACCAAGAGTTTATGGACCGCTACAGGAGTGGAGAACTGGTCTCAGTGGATAGCATCAAAGTGGCGGACTCCCTTAAGTTTACCACGCCTAAAGGTAAAGTTGTCTACGGTGGCGGAGGAATAATTCCGGATGTCTTCGTTCCTATAGGAAGTAATGAAGAAGAAGCTATTGACAGCATGGATGACACCTACGAATTTTTCTCCCGATTTGTTTTCGAACACTTGGAAAAAGATAGAAAGTATTACGAGAGCTTTAGCCGAAACGAGTTATTGGACGATTTCAAAGTTGATGATATTCTGTTCGATGAGTTTATTCAGTTTGTGCTCAACCGCAAGATAAAGTTGGATTTTTACGCACAAGAAAATCGGATCAAAGATTACTTAAAAGCAAATATTGCCGAACAGTTGTTCTCTCCGAATGTGGCAGCACAGATAAAGGGAAATCACGACCGGATGCTACAAAAAGTAAAGGCTTTGGACTCAGAGAACTTATACAAAGTGGAAATTGGAGCGCTGAACTTGGATCGCTAATCCTCTTTGATCTTCTTATCAATCTTCTTGGAAGTAATAAATATCAAAAGAAGCACAATGGCACATAAAGGTGCCAAAATGCCTATGAGTGCGATTACACTATCTCCTTCAAAAGGATTTGTAAAATCCACCATGGTGACGTTATAGGCTATAAGACCTAAGGCCAAAAGGACCAAAATAAGGGTCGCGATTTTATTCATAACGTTTAACTTATTTCAAAATCAATTGGTTAATGTTGGTGGCGAAAAGCTTTACGGCGATGGCCAACAAAATCACCCCAAAGACTTTTCTTATGATGTTGAGCCCGTTTTTGCCCAGAAAGCGCTCAATCCGAGAACTGGATTTCAATACAAGATATACAAAGATAATGTTTACCACAATGGCAACTACAATGTTCTGAACTTCGTATTCGGCCCGCAATGACAGAATGGAGGTCATTGTTCCTGCACCTGCAATCAGTGGAAAAGCAATAGGCACCACAGATGCACTTTCCGGTTGGTCATCCTTGTAAAGTGTGATGCCCAAAATCATTTCGATTGCCAAAAAAAAGATGACAAACGCTCCCGCTACGGCAAAAGAATTGACATCGATACCAATGAGGTTCAAAATACGTTCCCCAACGAAAAGAAATGCCACCATGATACTTGCAGCCACTATAGAAGCTTTTTCAGATTGGATGTGGCCCACTTTTTTTCGTAATGAAATGATGATGGGAACACTGCCAAGAATATCGATTACAGCGAACAATACCATGGATGCTGTTACAATTTGTTTCAGATCAAAGCGCATAGGTGAAAAATTAAGTCTGCAAATTTACGAGGAAAATGCACTTTTGGATGATATGTTACCTTATAGAAAAGGTCAATTTTTTTGTTTGGACTATTTTTGTGAAAAAGGGTGATAGATGTTCCAGATAGGTAAGACCATAGTTTCCGAAGAAATCATGGAAAACGACTTCGTTTGCAACTTGAACGCTTGCAAAGGTGCTTGTTGTGTTGATGGGGAGTACGGTGCACCCTTGGAGGATGGGGAAACCGAAATTTTGAGCGATATTTTTGAACATGTAAAACCATATCTGCGTCCCGAAGGTATTGCTGCCATTGAGCAACAAGGAGCTTTTGTAAAAGGAGAGGACGGCGAATGGGAAACTCCTTTGGTGGACAAAAGTGAATGTGCCTATGTCGTCTTTTCTGATAATGGCATTGCTAAATGTGGCCTGGAAGATGCCTACAATGCCGGTGCCACCCACTGGAAAAAACCGATATCCTGTCACTTGTATCCTATTCGAACTCGGGAATATTCCCAATTTACAGCGGTCAACTATCACAAATGGGAAATCTGCGATCCAGCTTGTAGCTTGGGAAATGAATTAGAGGTTCCAATTTATAAATTTGTAAAGGATGCCTTGGTCCGTAAATTTGGGGAGTCCTGGTACAAGGAACTCGAGCTCGTAGCGACGGAACGGGCTAAACTGTAGGGATTTCCAAAACCACTTTAGTACCCTTTGGATGTCCTTCCTTATCAAATAGGTCAACAATTTGCACATCAAATTTGTTCTGATAGTCCCTCGCAAAATTGGCCAAACGCTCTTTGGTGATGCGTATACCCACCGACTTTCGCTTAAGCACCCTATTTTCTTTATTGGCTTGCGCAGCAGTGCGGCCTATACCATTGTCGGTAATCTCAATGGTAATATGATGGTCGCCATTTTTTTTGATGTTGAGATGAATCTGCTTCTCTCCTTCTTTGGGTGAAAGACCGTGCCATAACGCATTTTCCAAGAAGGGTTGCAACGTTAGCGAAGGCACTTTAATGTTGTCTGGAGACACATCCTTGTCCATGGATATTTTAAAATCGATTTCATTCGAAAAACGGATATTCTCTATGTTCATATACAGTTCAACGGTTTCCAACTCGTCCGATAATGGAATTTCCCGGACAGAGGAAGCCTCTAAAATTTTCCTCACCAGTTTGGAGAACTTATTGAGATAGTGAACTGCATTTTTTTGTTCATTGTTGATGATGTAAAGCTTGATAGAATTCAAAGAGTTGAACAAAAAATGCGGGTTCATTTGACTACGGAGCATATTTTGCTCCAAGCTAAGCACCCGTTTTTCGTTTTTGCTTTGGTATTGCCGGTAAAGAATGTAAAGAATAGATGAAATAAGACCCACGATCAGCGCACTGACCAACAAGGTGGTCTGGTTCTTTCTGAGTCGCAAGCGGACTATTTCGTTCTCCTTGGCCAATACAGAAATTTGATTGTTCTTTTTTTCAGCCTCATACCTTACGATAATATCGGTCATGTAGCGTAAATTGGTCGCACTGGCAATTTTATCATCGTATTCATCTGCCTTCCGGTAATGTTCATAGGCTTCTTTGTAATTACCCTGGGCCAATTCATAGTCGGATAATTTTTGATAGCCGTAAAGCACATTGCTGGGCATATTATGGTTCTGGGCCATCTGAATGCCATCCCGAATAAAGGTTTCAGCCCTGGTATAGTCCCCTAGTTCGGTATGGGCCCAACCGGTATTTATGAAAACGGAGGACGTTATAAAAAAATCCCCGATGTTGTGCGAAGCTTCGTGTAGTGGTTCCAGGAGCACGAGGGCAGCATAGGGCATACCTTGTTTTAAATAGATCTGTGCCAAACTGTTTTTGCAGATGGTCCTACCGTAATCCGAGTCTATTTCTTCGTTGTACGCCAAAGAATTTCGATAGTTTTCCAGGGCGCCTTCCAAATCTTCCTTAAGCTCCAAGCACTCCCCTATGTTTTGATGGTTTATGGCCAATCCCAACTTATTGCCGAGTTCTCCTTCAAGCCGAAGTGCCCTTCTAAATTGGGTTATGGCAAGATCGTATTGCTCTAGTGTTTTGTAAAGATTGCCAATGGAGTTTAGTGAAATGTTGATGTGTCTTTTTATGTGGTGGGATGGATTTTCAACCGCTTCGGCCATTTCCAACGCTTTTTGATGATAATCCAAACCGGTTTTTATTGCATCTGTTCTGCGATTTACCACCCCCAACATATTCAAGCTAAGCACTTTGAATTCAGTATTGTTTACTTTTTCAGATATCTCAAGAGCTTCTTGATGTAAATCCAAGGCTTTCTGAAATTGGGACATATTCCTATATCTCCCGCCCAGCTGATTTAAGGCATAGGCCAAACCCTCCATGTAGTTTACCTCTTGACAACGATTGGAAAAGTAGCGCATCAGGGTAGTGTCCAAACGGAATCTTTCCAATTCGGAGTTTAAGGTCAAGAAGGTTTTGGGCTTTGCAAGGGTCAACTTTTCAACTTTCTCCCTGAAGTCCTGCGGTACGTTCTGCGCAAAGGCATACGAAACCGACCAAAATAAGACTTGGAGCAGGATGAGAAATTGTTTGGCTCGTCGGAAGGTCTTGGTTCTGTTCAACAAATAATACTAGTTTCTTTTTTCTTTTACAGCAAGTCCAAAAAATCGGACTTTTTCTGTCGGGAGACGGGTATTTTGTGATTGGATTCCAATACTACATACCCATCCGTTTTTAGAAATTCCTTTATTTTGTTGAGGTTGATTATATATGAATTGTGTATTCTAAAAAAGCTATGGTCGGGCAAAAGGGTATTTACTTCTTTTAATTTTTTGGTCAACAATATTTTTTGTCCGTCGCTTAAAAAAATTGTGCTGTAGTTTCCATCAGATTCGGCATAAAGAATATCATCACTATGTAAAAATACTAATTTGCCGTCAGTATTGATGGTTATCTTTTTACTTGCGGATTCTGCATTAAAATTCAAGAGGATCTTTTCCAGTTTTTCAGCGGTGTAATTTTTGGCATTGAATTTTTTTATCTTGGTAATGGTGTGGCGCAAATCATCTGAATCGATGGGTTTCAACAAATAATCTATCGCTTCATTTTTCAATGCTTGAAGCGCATATTGATTGTACGCCGTAGTGATGACCACAGGGAAATCTTTATTCTTCAAGGTCTTTATGAACTGAAACCCGTCCATCGCAGGCATTTCAATATCCAAAAACAAACAATCTGGCGTGTTTTGCTCGAGGTAATCCAATGCCTCATGGGCATCGGTAAAAGAAGCAATGATATCCACTTCATCACTCAAATTTGTCAGTTCCCAACTCAAACTTTGAAGGGCTTTGACCTCATCATCTACGATTACTGCTTCTAACATGTTCGGGGTTATTACTTCAAATCAAAAATATGATATTCTGTTCAACGTTTTTAAAATTATGTGTTATTGGATTATATCTACTTATAAATGGCGTAAAATATGGCATAACGGGAGTTTATCGGTTTTTTCCCACAATACGTCCCTTCCCATACCCTATGTAGGTTTTGCCGAAATAAAAAAGTATCCATTCATACAGAAATACAGGTCGTTTATACATGAAGTTTCTTATTCAGCTACCAGTATGTCTATCTTGCCTTCGTTAACCTCACCAAACGAAAATGAGAAAGTGTATCATTCTATTTTTAATTCTTGTAGTGGTTTTAATATTGGCTGCATCAGCCGAGAATAAACAGCTGGAATTGGAATCTGATTGGAACGAAATCGTAATAAAGGATTAACTCTAAGGAATTAGCCTTAGGGTGTGGTCATTGCCAAAATACGTACGGCCAGAGCAACCAACCTCAAGAGTGGAACTGCTTAAAATATAATTCTTGGTTTTCAACCTTCAAATTGGATTTTAGGTTTTGGGGGAACTACCTAAAAGTTTAAGAGAGGGCTTGATGAATTAAGATAGGCCGTACCGTTTGGCGATATCCATAAAGGCATTCAGCAACGCAATTTTCATAAGTAGTCAAAGACCAAAATAGTATAGCTATGCTATGCATTTTGGTCTTTTTATTGTTTAACCTATCCATAAAAAAACGCAGCGCGATACTTTTTAAAGAATCTAGAAAACATAACGTGTGAGCCTAGATTTCAACAAGTTGTGTTAAAAACTTTGGTCTTTTATACTTGAAACAAACTTTAGAATCCAACGACAATTTTAAATCTTTGTTAATCCGGGCATTAAACAGTTTCATCCATCACTTAATTTTTACGATAACATTATGTCAATAGCGGTAGAACCTATTTTGCAAGAAAACGAAGATCGATTTGTAATTTTTCCAATACAGCACCACGATCTCTGGGAGTGGTACAAAAAGTGTGAAGCTTGTTTTTGGACTGCCGAGGAGATTGATTTACACCAGGATTTAGCAGATTGGAACACCAAACTTAACGATGACGAGCGCTACTTCATCAAACATATTTTGGCATTTTTTGCAGCTTCCGATGGTATAGTCAATGAAAATCTGGCGGAAAATTTCGTAAATGAAGTACAGTATTCAGAGGCAAAGTTCTTTTACGGGTTCCAGATAATGATGGAAAATATCCATTCTGAGACCTATTCCCTATTGATTGACACCTATGTTAAGGATGAAAAAGAAAAAGGGGTTCTTTTTAAGGCCATTGAAAATTTTCCAGCCATAAAGAAAAAGGCAGATTGGGCCCTTAAATGGATCGAATCGCCCAGCTTTGCAGAACGTTTGATTGCTTTTGCCGCGGTAGAAGGTATTTTCTTTTCCGGTGCATTTTGTTCTATTTTTTGGTTGAATAAGAGAGGGCTTATGCCAGGGCTTACCTTTTCCAATGAGTTGATATCCCGTGATGAGGGGATGCATTGTGACTATGCCGTGCATTTGCACAACAACCATTTGATCAACAAAGTGCCCAAAGAACGAATCACAAGCATTATTGTGGATGCCTTGAATATTGAAAGGGAATTTATTACGGAATCACTACCGGTCAGTTTGATTGGCATGAACGCGAAATTGATGACCCAATATCTGGAGTTTGTGACAGATAGGCTTTTGGTAGAATTGCAATGCGATAAGGTCTACCATGCCACCAATCCATTTGATTTTATGGATATGATTTCACTACAAGGAAAAACTAATTTCTTTGAAAAAAGAGTATCAGAATACCAAAAAGCGGGGGTCCTGAACAAAGAAAAGGATGCCGATTCCCAGAAGATAAGCTTTGATGCTGATTTTTGAATAACCCACCAGAAAAGACCCTCGATGTTCCATCGGGGGTTTTTAATGATTTAAAGTGAAAAAGTGATGCTTCTAGTTTGAACTTAAGATAAAAAACAGAAAAGTTTAAAAATAATCATAGCCTATGTTTGTAGTAAAACGAGATGGAAGAAAAGAGCCTGTAATGTTCGATAAGATAACAGCCCGGGTCAAAAAGCTTTGTTATGGTTTAAATGGTCTGGTGGACCCGGTGAAGGTGGCCATGCGCGTCATTGAAGGTTTGTACGATGGGGTTACTACCTCTGAGTTGGATAATCTGGCTGCAGAAATTGCCGCCACTATGACCACAGCACATCCGGATTACGCAAAGTTGGCAGCCCGTATTTCCGTTTCCAACCTACATAAAAACACCAAGAAATCCTTTTCGGAGACAATGAAGGATTTATATGAATACATAAATCCCCGAACAGGAAAAAAGGCTCCGCTGCTATCTGATGAAGTGTATAAGGTAATCGCTGAAAATGCGGAAACCCTGGATTCTACCATTATTTATAATCGGGATTTTGGCTATGATTATTTTGGTTTCAAAACCTTAGAACGTTCCTACCTGTTGAAACTCAACGGTAAAATCGTGGAACGCCCACAGCAAATGTTGATGCGTGTAGCGATCGGGATACATCTCAATGATTTGGGATCAGCTATTGAGACCTACGAATTGATGTCCAAAAAGTACTTCACGCACGCGACACCTACCTTGTTCAATTCCGGTACACCCAAACCACAAATGTCCTCTTGCTTCTTGTTGACAATGAAGGAGGACAGTATTGATGGCATCTATGATACACTAAAGCAAACTGCAAAAATTTCACAATCTGCCGGTGGCATTGGGCTTTCCATACATAACATTAGAGCTACTGGGTCGTATATCGCCGGAACCAACGGAACCTCAAATGGTATTGTGCCTATGTTGCGGGTTTTTAACGACACAGCGCGATATGTAGACCAAGGTGGAGGTAAAAGAAAGGGGAGTTTTGCCATTTACGTCGAACCTTGGCATGCCGATATCTTCGATTTTCTTGACCTTAAAAAGAACCATGGGAAAGAAGAAATGCGGGCCCGTGATTTGTTTTATGCCATGTGGGTACCGGATTTGTTCATGAAACGTGTAGAGGCGGACGCTGAATGGACGCTGATGTGTCCGAATGAATGTCCAGAATTGTTCAGTACACATAGTGAAGACTTCGAGGCACTATATACCAAATATGAATCTGAAGGAAAAGGCCGAAAGACCATAAGGGCTAGGGAATTGTGGGAGAAGATTTTGGAGTCTCAAATAGAAACGGGTACGCCTTACATGCTCTACAAGGATGCTGCCAATAGAAAAAGCAACCAAAAAAACTTGGGCACAATCCGTTCATCCAATCTTTGTACCGAAATTTTGGAGTACACCTCTCCAGATGAAGTGGCCGTATGTAATTTAGCTTCCATTGCGCTTCCCATGTTCGTGGAAAAGGGTGCGTTCAATCATCAAGAACTGTATCGTGTTACCAAGCGGGTCACCAAAAACCTGAATTGCGTAATAGACCGCAATTACTATCCGGTGAAAGAGGCAGAAAATTCCAATATGAGGCACAGGCCCATTGGTTTGGGCGTTCAGGGGTTGGCCGATGCATTTATTATGCTGCGACTCCCTTTCACCAGTGATGCGGCAAAAAAGTTAAATCAAGATATTTTTGAAACCTTATACTTTGCTGCTGTAACCGCATCCATGGAATTGGCACAAGAAGAAGGTCCATACTCCTCATATAAAGGTTCGCCCATATCCAAAGGAGAGTTTCAATACAATCTTTGGGGTATCAAAGATGAAGAGCTATCCGGACGGTGGGACTGGGCTAAGTTGAGAAAAGACGTGAAGAAACACGGTGTTCGTAATTCCCTTTTGGTAGCTCCTATGCCTACAGCTTCAACCTCACAGATACTAGGGAACAACGAATGTTTCGAACCCTATACTTCCAATATTTATACCCGTAGGGTTTTATCTGGTGAATTCATAGTGGTGAACAAGCACCTTTTGGAGGATTTGGTAAACTTAGGGCTATGGAATGAGAATTTAAAGCAGGAACTGATGCGGGCCAATGGGTCCATTCAGCATATTGATGGCATTCCAAAAGATATTAAGGAACTGTATCAAACGGTATGGGAACTCAGTATGAAAGACATAATAGATATGAGCAGGCAACGGGGTTATTTTATAGACCAAAGTCAATCGTTGAATTTGTTCATGGAAAATGCCAATTACGCTAAACTCACCTCTATGCATTTTTATGCTTGGAAAAGTGGTCTAAAGACGGGAATGTATTATTTGCGAACAAAAGCAGCGGTAGATGCTATTAAATTTACTTTGGACAACACCAAGAAGAAAGAAGTTCCAGTAGGTGTGGCAGCAGAAGCAGAGATCAATGCGTCAACTCCAAAAGCGGCCGAGGGTATAAAAGTGGAGGCAACGCCCGTGTCCCAACAAGAGGTGGATATACAACCTATGTCACCTGAAGAGATGAAAGAAATGATCGCACGTGCCAAAGAAGGAGAGACAGACGACGACTGTCTGATGTGTGGATCATAGTTTGTACTGTACTTATCAGTATGTGATAGTGTTTATTAATTAAAATACCTCGGGTAGCTCGTTGCTGTTACAACTTCCGAGGTATTTTTTTTGTGAAAATCTACGATAAGGACCAAGCGCGACCTTGTGTAAGCGTCTCTGCACTCTCACAAGGGACATATTCTCCCGGTATGGGTAAATAGGCCAATACTTCCTCACCCACGTATTTTGAATTCTTATAGGCCCAAACCGAAATATCCCGTATAGAATGAGCGAACGAATATTGGGCGATTTCGTTGTCTAAAACGGCACTTCCATTCTGTTCTACGGTCATGAAATACGACTCAATAGCCTTATTATGGGCTTTTTCCACGTCTTTAGGACGTTTCTTCAAATAGGTTTTTAACGCTGGAATCCAGTTTTCCTCATTTAAATCGCCCAAACTTTCCTTTTCGGATTTTGCTAAAACCTTTCCAAAGAATTCGTTCATTCCCAATCTTAAAAAGTCTTGGTGCTCGGGAGGAAGGACATCTTTGGCCATTTTATCCACAAAAACATGTAAATTCAATTCTGTTGCGGAAGGGGTATCGGTTTTGGGCAGAATAATATCGAGTAAGGTATGTATGGCGACACCTTCATCTTTTGTAAAAAAGCTAGGTGTCCAGTCCAGTATTTTTCTGTTGCTACAGCTTTGTATCAATCCCAGCAGCGTTGGAGTTGCTGCAGCGTAACCAAAAGCTAGCCCCATGTTTTTTAATGCAGTTCTTCTTTCCATTAGAGATTTCCTTTTTTAAGTTCTTGGGCGGCATGGTTAGCTGCTCTCGCGGTAAAAGCCATGTAGGTCAGCGATGGGTTGACACAACTTGCGGAGGTCATAAAAGCCCCGTCAGTGACATACACATTTTTACAACTATGAACTTGATTATTGGCGTTGACCACGGAGGTTTTTGGATCATATCCCATACGGGCCGTTCCCATTTCGTGAATACCTAGACCTAAAGCATAGGTGTCATCATAGGTTTCAATGTCCCTTGCTCCTGACTTTTCCAACATCGCTGCAGCCTGTTCCTGCATATCCTTTCGCATTTCCAGCTCATTTTCCTTGATTTCAGCATCGAAGGTCACTGTAGGAAGGCCCCATTTATCCTTTTTTTCATAATCCAAGGTCATTTTGTTTTCGTGATACGGAAGAATTTCTCCGAAACCAAGCATGTTCATCGTCCACCCTCCTGGTTTTAAGATACCTTCTTTAAATTCCTTGCCAAAAGCCGACTCGGCAACCAAATCTTCATAATCCCCTCTTCTTGCACCGCCTTGGTACCCGTATCCCCGGCTGAAATTCTTCATTTCACTGGAGCCTCCAATATTTCGAAATCTTGGAATATAAATTCCATTGGGTTTCCTGCCTTTATAATATTTATCATTGAAACCATCCATTTTTCCTCGGGCCCCGGCTTTAAAATGGTGGTCCATTAGATTGTGTCCCAATTCACCACTCTCATTTCCAAGACCATCCGGGAACCGGTCTGATTTGGATTGCATTAGAATGGACGTGGAAGCAACCGCGGAGGCGCATAGGAAGATAACCTTAGCTTTAAACTCGTAGGACTCTTTGGTCACCCTGTCAATGACTTTTACACCTGTTGCTTTTTTGGTGTTCGGGTCATATATGATTTCATGAACAATGGAGTCAGGTCGTAATGTCATGTTACCCGTTCGTTCTGCTGCGGGAAGTGTTGAGGATACGCTACTAAAATAGGCTCCAAAAGGACAACCACGAATACACCGGTTTCTGTATTGGCAACGGGCTCTTCCATCGCCATCAAAACGCTTATTACTGTTAATATGTGCGACCCTACCGGCCGTAATGACCCTGCCGTCAAAATGTTCGGCCACTTTACCACGGACATGATCTTCCACGCAGTTCAATTCCATCATGGGCTCAAACTGGCCATCGGGCAGTTGGGGAAGTCCCAGAAGCTCTCCAGAAATTCCAATGTAAGATTCCACTTTATCGTACCACGGTGCGATATCCTTGTAACGAACAGGCCAATCCACGGCGATACCCTCATTTTTGTTCGCGGCAAAATCCAGTTCGCTCCAACGATAGCTGTGCCTACCCCACATTATGGAACGTCCACCACCGTGATATCCCCGCCTCCAATCAAAGCGCTTTACTTCGTTATAGGGATGGTCAACGTCATTCACAAACCAGTGTTTTGAAGCCGTTTTCACTGTATATCCTGTTCTGGCCTGCTTTTCTTGTTGCATGACATCTTCTATGGCGGGTTCGCCTGCATTGGGGAAGTCCCAAGGGTCCATATTGGCAGTAGGGTAGTCCTCTCGGTGCTTCACCATTCTGCCCCGTTCCAAAACCAGGGTCTTCAATCCGTTCTCGCACAGCTCTTTGGCTGCCCAACCTCCACTGATTCCTGTACCTACTACAATGGCATCATACGATTCCTGCTCTTCATTGTAATAAAACTTACTCATGTATTCTGTATTGTTTATTTGATAAATGTATTAATTATTGAATTAATTTTCTACATTTAAACCCTGTGTTTGTTGAGAATTTGATACTATAACGTTGTAGTTTTTTCATTCTGTTGAACATTCAATAATCTAACCTTATGAAGCGACGAAACTTTGTCCAAGACACCTTTACCGCGGGAATAGCGCTTTCTATGATCGGCGTTTATTCCTGTAAATCAAAAGAAAAGCAAGAGGAAAGTGTAGCTGATACTGATATGAAGAAAACTGGACCCATGTTACAGCTTTCCCTGGCCCAATGGTCTATGCATAGAATGATAAATGATCAGGGGATGAACCCTTACCTTTTTGCAGAGAAAGCGAAGGAATGGGGTTTTGCCGGACTTGAATATGTAAGCCAACTCTATGAAAAGGAACTGAAGGAAAAGGCGTTCTCAAAAGAAGCTATGAACGATTTTGTGAAAAGATCCTTAGAGGAGAGCACGAAGCACGGCATGCAGAACCTCATTATTATGATAGACCATGAAGGGGATTTATCCGCAGCGGATAAAATGGAGCGAAAAAAAGCAGTGGAAAACCATCTCAAGTGGGTAGATGCTGCAGCTGCCTTGGGATGTCATTCGGTGAGGGTCAATTTAATGGGAAGCAAGATAGCGACAGAATGGGTTCCCGCATCTGTTGACGGACTTACCCAGCTTTCTACTTATGCCAAAACAAAAAATGTTAATGTGATTGTTGAGAATCACGGAGGTTTTTCCTCAAATGCCGCCATGCTGGTCGATGTCATAAAACAAGTGGGGCTACCCAATTGTGGTACGTTGCCCGATTTTGGTAATTTCTGTGTCAAACGCGAGGACGGGTCCTATTTTTCATCTCCCTGTATTGAGGAGTATGATAGATATCAAGGAATACAGGAATTGATGCCCTACGCCAAGGCGGTCAGTGCTAAATCCCATGATTTTGATGAGAAAGGTAACGAAATCCATACGGATTATGCCCGTATGCTGGAAATTGTGGAAAACGCTGGATATTCAGGCTACATTGGGGTGGAATATGAAGGCAGTTCCCTGGGCGAAGAGGAAGGGATTTTGGCCACCAAAAAACTACTTTTAAAACTTATGGCGGTCGCAACGTAAAAACTTTTCGAGATATGAAGGGATTTTTACAACAGCTTTTTGATTATAATTTCTTTTGCAACAAGAAATTGATAGAGCAGTTTACTGCAACCGAACAGCTCCCCGAGATAAGCTGTAGATTATTTGACCACATTCTTAATGCCCATCACATTTGGAATCATAGAATTCTGGACAAGATACCAGAATTTGAAGTGGCACAATCCCACGAAATAAAGGATTGGTATGAAATTCATTATGAAAACCAGCGTACCTCCTTTGAAATAATTACCACTACTTCCGATTTTAGCAGGCGTATAGACTATGTAAACAGTAAAGGAAATGCGTATGGGAACGAACTGAAGGATATTTTGTTCCATATCATCAACCACGCCACCCACCATCGGGGGCAAATACTTGTGGACATGCGAAACCATAAGATGGAACCACCAGTATTGGATTATATTTTTTACAAGAGATAAATCTAACAACATAATAAGCTCTATGAACTCTACCGCAAAATTTCAATTGTCCTTGATGATGTTCCTGGAATTCTTTATCTGGGGAGGCTGGTTCGTGACAATGGGCATCTATTTGCCAAACTCCCTCGAAGCCAGTGGAGCGGATATCGCAAGCGCATATTCCAGCCAATCCTGGGGTGCTATTATAGCACCTTTCATAATAGGCCTTATCGCGGACCGTTATTTCAATGCTGAACGGGTCTTGGGCATTTTACATTTGATTGGAGCATTTATTATGTATCAACTAGCCAATGCTTCGGATATTTCCGTTTTTATTCCGTACGTGTATGGTTATATGATTGCCTATATGCCAACTTTAGCCTTGGTGAATTCAGTAGCCTTTAATCAGATGAAAGATCCTTCAAAAGAATTTGCTTTTGTGCGTGTATTTGGTACCATCGGATGGATTGTGGCGGGACTCACCATCAGTTTTTTTGGATGGGATAGCGAAGCTGGCGTTCAAAACGGATTGCTCAAGAATACCTTTCTTATGGTTTCAGGAGCTTCCGCACTCTTGGGATTGTTCAGTTTTACCTTGCCCAAAACACCACCCAGTACATCTAAGGACGAAAAGGTGACCGTTTCAGATATTTTGGGATTGGAGGCATTAAAACTTCTAAACAATCGGAACTTCCTGATTTTCTTTGTTGCTTCTGTATTGATTTGTATCCCACTGGCTTTTTATTATCAGCATGCAGGGCAGTTCTTGGGGGAAATAGGCGTGACTAATCCGGCCGGGAAAATGACCATTGGTCAGGTCTCTGAAGTTCTTTTTATGTTGTTGCTGCCCTTCTTTTTCAAAAAATACGGTTTTAAATTGACCATTTTGGCCGGAATGTTGGCTTGGACATTGCGTTATTTATTGTTTGCGTATGGAAATGCCGGAGAGCTGGCATTCATGCTTATTATAGGTATCGCTTTGCACGGTATATGTTATGATTTCTTTTTTGTCTCCGGTCAGATTTATACGGATTCCAAAGCCGGTGAAAAATACAAAAGTGCGGCACAAGGATTGATTACATTGGCCACTTACGGCATAGGGATGCTGATTGGCTTTTGGATAGCTGGAAAAATTACGGACTCTTATTTGATATCCGAAAATGTGCACCAATGGACCAATATTTGGACATTCCCAGCTATTTTTGCCTTTGTCGTTCTAGTGCTTTTTATGGTCTTGTTCAAAAACGAGAAAATCGAATACAAAGAATAATAGTTTTATGTCTAAAAAAATCAAGCTCGGAATTCTTGGGGGAGGCGGGGATTCCTTAATTGGAGTGCTTCACCGTGTTGCTGCTTACATCAATGATAACTATGAGATTGTTGGGGGCGTGTTCAACGCTTCCCATAAAGATAGCCTCAAATTTGCCAAGGATATCGATATCCCCACAAATCGTATCTACAAGGATTTAGATACTCTTGTTCAAAGCGAACTGAAACTTCCCCGGGAGGAGCGTATGCAGGTGTGTTCGGTACTTACCCCAAATTTTTTGCATTTCCCAATGGCCAAAAAATTATTGGAAAATGGGTTTCACGTCATCTGCGAAAAACCGATGACCACCAATTATGAGGAAGCCAGTATATTGCAGAAAACATTAGCGAAGGCCCAAAAGGTTTTTGCAGTAACGCACACCTACACAGGCTATCCTATGGTCCGCCAAATGCGTGAAATGATAAAAGCTGGTGAATTGGGTAAGATTCAAAAAGTGGATGCACAATACTACCAAGGATGGATAAATGGAGTGATTCACGACCAAAAGAAACGTTCCTCGGTCTGGCGTTTGGACCCTAAAAAAGCAGGGATAAGTTCATGTATGGGAGATATTGGTGTCCACGCCTTCAACATGATTGAGTTTACCACAGGACTTCAGGTGAAATCCCTTTTGTGCGACTTTAATTACTTGTATGATGATAACGAAATGGATGTGGATGGCACTGTATTGATACGATTGGATAAGCATGTTAAAGGTGTTATTCGCAGCAGTCAAGTAGCTACTGGGGAAGAAAATGGACTAAAAATTGCGATTTACGGAGAGAAAGGAGCCTTGAAGTGGGAGCAGGAAAACCCAAATTTTTTGTATAAACTCAGCGATACCGAACCGCTGCAGGTGTATAAACCGGGGCATGCCTATAACTCCAAACTTTCCCTGGACGGTACCAAACTCCCTCCCGGACATCCCGAAGGTATTTTTGACGCTATGGCAAATATTTATTTAGGTGTCTCCAGAGCCATACGTGGAGAATCCTATAACGATGGAGAATTTCCAACTATGTTGGACGGTGTTCGAGGATTAAATTTTATAGAGAGTACCGTTGCTTCCCACAAACAAGGAAATATTTGGGTGAATCTGGATTAGGATATGCGTGGCCAAAAACGGTTGTCAAGATTCTAATCATGGTTTGGAATATAATTTCTCGAATTGTTCGAAAACCACGATCATGCTTTCCCTGGGTTGCCTGTGAAATGTGGCCAATTCCCGTGTGTAGTACGCCCAGTGCACCTTTTTCCAATACGCTAAACTTTTATCCCCCTCACCCTCTATTCTAGCGTGCT
>NZ_CAKZYF010000124.1 GCF_937884665.1 uncultured Allomuricauda sp.
GGTCAGGGTGTTCAACGTGATGGACGATTGCAACCGTGAGGCACTGGCCATGGACATTGGCCTGAACTATCCCGCCAAAAAGGTAGTGGAGACCTTGGGGCATTTGGAAGAGGAGATAGGTCTGCCAAAGACCATACGTTGCGACAACGGCCCGGAGTTCATCTCGAAGACCTTGTCGCAATGGTGCAAGAGCAAAAGGGTGGAACTTCGGTTCATACAACCGGGCAAGCCCATGCAGAACGGATTTATGGAAAGGCTCAACAGGTTTTACAGGGAAGACGTACTTGATGCCTATTGGTTCAACGACCTTCATCAGATAAGAACATTGACCGAGAAATGGCGAAAGGATTACAATACGGAACATCCACATTCATCATTGGGGGATATGCCGCCAAGGGAATATAAGAACCGTTTGGGGGAAGAATTCTTCCCCCAAACGATGAACATTGATCATAATTTTATGAATTTAGCAACGTCCTAAAACAGGTAAGGCTACACTACAGGCCAGTTAATTTCTGTTTTATTGTCCTGAGCATATGACAAAATAGTTAAATTCTTTGCTGGGCCTCTGGCATATTTATACAATTCGATATCATGGGTTTTCCAAGCTTTTGGAAAATCTTTATTAATAGGGTGATTATTTAAAATATAAATTACCTGATCACTTCGTTCGTCATGAGAGGTCGACTCTCCCTCCCCTAAGGGAATATGTTTTATCTCCCCATTTTTTTCAATCCTTAATGCAATTCCTTCATTTTTAGACCTCCATCCCAATCCTATCATTTGGTTATACGCTTTCCAGTCAGCGAACGCATTATTTGCAGAGTGTAAAACATACAACCCCCCACCCGATTTTAAATATCTCTCTAAGCGTTTTTTAATTCGTTTTGGCCATCTAAGATCTTTGTTATGAACATTATTTGTGTTTTGAATAATGACGTCAAAATTTTTGAATTTAGGATTCCAATGCGTCCACTCTTTAGAGTTTACTTTTGAAGGCATTGTTGATATACTTACATCGAACGTTCCATGTTTTTCAAGTATGCTTTTAACTACATTTGATGTTTGAAGCCAATTGTGATTACTGAAACCATCTACAATTAAAACACATATTTTATCCGTGTTTAAATAACTATCCATTTTTCGTTGGGCTGAAAGAGGATAAGTGATGAAACAATATAGACAGAACCCTAATATGTTCTTTTTCAGAATTGTATCCAGTTTAAAAACCATAAAGCAGCTGCATAGCCTTAGAAATCAATTTTTGATTTTTTCAACATCAATATAAAAAGCATTACTAGTAGTGCCATCTGTCGTATCAAAATAGGCTAAAAGTTCTGTTTTGCCCTCTTCAACATCCATCTCAATTATAGCAGCTTCCATTCCTTTATCAACTGTAGTCTCAATAGTTTTATCCGCTATTTTTAAGTAAGCTTTGCTAAAAATCATAGATTTTCCATTTCGAATAGCAGCCGTATGAGAAGTTTTTGGTTTACCATCATTTAAAGCCTCACTAAGTGCCAACCCACTTTCTGAAGGCCATCTTCTTAAATAAAACCTGTAGGTTCCAGCACTTACAAAATTAACAGAAAAGGGTGCTGGTTCCATCGTCTTACCATCTCGAATCATTTGTAGGTTCCACGGCTGATAGTAATCAAGTGTGCGCGCGTCATGGCAGGTTAAGACATCTATTTTATTTACACCTAAATCAATAACTGAATATTTAGTTTCTTGTATCACATCTTCCCACCACTTATCATAAAAGGTATTCATTTCTAAGACCTTATCAGGAAATCTTTCGGCCAAATTTACCTGTTGGCTAGGGTCTTCTAAAATATTATAGAGTTCTTCACCATTAATTAAACGCCAATTAGAATCCATCACACTACTATTTTTACCTTCCACGGGCCAAGGTACGCGTTGTGTATCGGTTACTAAGTATCGATTTGGTGCTTCTGATTCACCTAAGAATTAATCACTTAAATCTACACCATCCATAGTTTTTTCTGAACTGAAAGAATTTCCAGTTAATGACATAAATGTTGGTAATACATCTACATGAGCTACTAAATCGTTACGAGTAGAACCACCTGTTAAGCCACCGTTTGGCCATCTTATAATGAATGGCACTCTATGACCACCATCATATTCACTGCTTTTTGTACCTCGCATACCTGCATTATAGCCCAAAAATCTGTTGGTTTTTTTATCCAACCTATAACCTCTGGATGTCCCTTTATCAGTTGTAAATACAACGATGGTATTGTCTGCAATTCCCAAATTTTCTAGCTTTTTTAAAAGCTTAGAGAAATTATCATCAATATTTGTAATCATACCATAAAAACGCTTTTGAGATTCATCAATATCAACTTCATCTTTGTATAAGTTGTAATATTTTTCTGGAACGTTGAAAGGACTATGTGGTGCATTTAAGCTTAAGTAACAAAAAAACGGTTGGTCTTTCTTCGCTTCAATAAAACTCAAAGCTTCATCAAACCACACATCTGTGCAATACCCCTCCTTCTTTTCTGGACGACCATTTCTAAAATAAGTGTCATCAAAATAGTCGTTATTCCAATAGTCTGGTGTCTGCCCAACTCCGCCACCTCCGTGATAAAAGGCTTCATCGAACCCTCTTTCATGTGGTTGAAACGGACTGTTATCACCGAGGTGCCATTTACCAAACATCCCAGTTTTGTAACCATTTTTCTTAAATTCGTCTGCAATGGTTACCTCTTCTCTATTTAACATAGAAGCACCCATAATGGTATGCCACACACCATTGCGGTTGCAATTTCTTCCTGTTAAAAGCCCAGCTCTTGTAGGCGCACAAGTAGTCCCAACATGATAGTTTGTTAAGCTTACCGCCTCTGAAGCGAATTTATCAATAGCTGGTGTTTTAATTATAGGATTACCTGTATGACCGAAATCTCCGTAACCTTGATCGTCGGTGATTATAAATACTATATTTGGTTGAGAACCCGATACTTTCGCTAATGCTTTCTCACTTTGTTTTGTATTACATGCTGTCGTAAGGAAATTTAGCACACATAAAAGGAAGTATCTACCGTAAACGCCTAAACTGTTGTACATCATTACTCTTTTTTAATTCAATTACTTTTTTTATCAACCCACTTTAGTTCTTTCCAAACTTGTGAGCCGTCGTTTTTTTGATTTTCACCTGGTGCGCTTCTACCATTTTTAATAATCGATGAAAGTTCATTTTTGTAGATTTCCAATAACTCTGGATTTGTGGCTACTAAATTATTTTGCTCTTCAATATCCTTATCTAAATCATATAGCTGATATTTTGGTAAAGTATCGATTACGCTTTTATCTTTTCTTGGACTCGGAAAACTCCAACCACCTGATCCAGCACAAAAAATCGCCTTCCAATTATTTTTCCGAAATGCAAAAGCACCAGTTACAGAATGGTGCACTATACTTTTACGCGCAGGTAAGTTCGATTTAATATTTAGTGCTTTTAAAAAACTGTAACTGTCTTCAGCCATATTATCTTCAACTTCAGCATCAATTGCATCTGCAATAGTCGCAAAAAAGTCTGTGGTGCAAACCAGTTGATCCGAAGTAAATGGTTTTACTTTCTCTGGCCACCTCACGATGAAAGGTACTCTATGCCCACCTTCAAAAATATCTGCTTTATGACCTCTAAACACATGGCTTGGATCGTGATTTTTAGTAGCTAATTGTTCAAAATCTGCTTGGGGCGAACAACCATTATCACTTGTAAACACTACTATTGTATTATCTGATATCCCCTGCGATTCTAAGGTTTTCATCACCTCTCCAACTACCCAATCTACCATCAAAACAAAATCACCGTAGATATTATCTAAACCACTTTTCCCTTTAAATTCTTCTGTAGGTAATATGGGTGTATGCGGTGCTGGTAGAGGCATGTATAAAAAAAACGGTTTTTCCTTATTGGCATTCTCTTCTATAAAACTGACTGTTTTCGCTGTAATTTCTGGTAAAACTTGTCTATGGTTAAAGTCATCTGAAGTTGGTCCTTTTCTCCACCAAGATTGTTTCGCTACATGTTCAGTCTCTTTTGTTGGCACCATAGATGGTGTATCATTCTCTACCCAAACATATGGTGCCATATCTAGCGAGCCATTAAAACCATACCAGTAGTCAAATCCAAGTGTTGTTGGTCCGTTTTGAATTTTTTTAGAATAATCAACCTGTTCCTTTCCTTCTTCTATATTTGCCCATTCCCAGCCTAAATGCCATTTCCCAATACCAGCCGTCTTATAATCCTTATCTTTTAAAAAACCTGCAATCGTTTTTCTATCATTTGGAATTAATGCTTGACTGTATCCGTTCAAAACCCCTCTTTTTAAGGTGGATCTCCAGTTGTAACGTCCTGTTAAGATGCCATATCGCGTAGGAGTACACACAGCACTGCTTGTATGAGCATCTGTGAACATAACACCATCAGCCGAAAGTTTATCTAAATTTTTTGTTTTTATTTTAGAGTTTTCATTAAAACTAGAAAGGTCACCATAACCCAAATCATCAGCCAGAATAAAGATAATATTAGGGTTTTCCGCACTTACTATTTGTTTTTCTTGATTACAAGAAAAACAAAACACGATGTATATGATCAAAAAATATTTGTTTTCTTTTTTTGTACACATTATAATTAAATTTTACTTTTTAATTCTTTTTGAAATTAAAAGCACCGCAACCCCTTCTTCTATTTATCTGATTTAAAACAAAGATAAATTTGATTTTCATTGTTCTCTAACTCTAATCAACCAAGGATATTCTCTATTGATGCAATGTTTGCTTAGCTATAATATTGTCTAAAAACAAATTCTGCTGGAGGTCAATCAAAACAGATGACGATGCTTTTTTGAATTGAACCTTCAGAGTGTGTCCCTCATTTACCTATATAATCCAAATAACTTTTAGTTTAGATTGTCTTAGGGATAAATTTTGGTTCCTAGACTAGAATTTTCCTCGAAGTCAATTTTTAAATTAAATAACTTTGAGAAGTTTATTTCCGTTTTTTCTTAGATAACCTACAGCATATAGTTTATTTTAAAGATTTTTGTTGAATTTGAGCTCCGGTCGAGACTCCTGTAACCGTACTAGCAATTCAAAGGAGTACTTTGATTTTATTTTCATACTAATTATTAATGCCATGAGATCTTAGACTCAGCTGTTTCTGTATTGACCCAAACACTAGCGTGTTCAAACTCCCGCGTAAATTCCCAGCCGTCTAGAGACAATCTTTGATAAGGTCCTTTAGGCATTCCTAAAGGTTTTTCCAGTGACTTGTAACGTTCTAAAGATCCTGTTGATAGCTTCCAACCCCAACCATATTGAAAATAGGAATAAGGCTGTGCACCAATTAAGTAACAAGCATGATAATACTCCAAGCGCTCATGTGATAAATCGCTTAACCTTTCATGTCGTTTCGTTCTATTTTTAAAATAATCAGGATTGTCCCCTACTACCGGGTCATATTCCACTCCGATCCGAAAAACAGATATTTTTCCTGCTTTAGCTATTTTTAGCATATCCTCCCAATCTTTCAAAAGACTTTCTTTTGTTAAAAATTCTTCTTTATAATGCTCAAACATAACAGCATCTACAACAGGAAAAACGTGTTCTGCTATTTTGGTATGCGCATTATTTCCAAGCAAAATTTTATTTGGACCTAACTTTCTTTTAAGAGAATCCATCATTACACCCATTGCTTTTTTAACTTCACCACTTTTTTCTTTTCGCAACCAATGAAACCCATGCATTTGATCAATAAATGCCCCGTCGCATCCAGATATTCGAACCCCTTCAGCAACAGTTTCTACCCACCATTTTCGTAATTCAGGATTTAACACATCAAAATAATAGACGTTGTTACGATGGTAAAGAGCACCTGTTTGTGGATCTTTTATTAAGAATTTTTTCAGCCCTGGATACTGATTAATGTTTTTGGGTGTAAAGTTTTTATTGAAACTGGTAAATGGCCATGCGTAAGCTGAATTAAAATAAAACTGAACTTTAATATCAGGCTTAATTTTTTTAAAAGCGGCTGCATCATGTTTGGCGCCCAATTCCGCAGCTCCAAGTTCTTCTAAACCATGAGATTTTTCAATACAAATAAAATCTGTTTTGGAAGCAATCGACTTTACTTGTTTTCGAGTTAAAACACCCTTTGTGTCACCAAACATATAGTACATCGATGTTGTTTCCCAACTAAATTTTGGATAGAATTTTTTTGGTTTAAAAAAAGAACCATTACTAATCTTGAAATTCGTTTGCGCTTGTACTACAACGAAACCACTAGAACCTAAACCAAAGACAAATATTAGACTAAGAACTAATCGTTTATTTTTCTTAATTCTATTTAGTGCCATATCATGTTTTAATGCTTCTCTAAAGATATTGCCATATACAACTATTTAACAATATTTTTTTAACAACTACCTAGTGGTTTTTAAACAAAGCTATGGCTGTAATACTAATACTCAAGAAGAAAAATAACATAACAATCCATAGCTTCACTTTTAGATCTAATAACTCAAAAATAGTTTTAATGTTTTTCAAAGAAATTACTTAAATAGAAGAATGCCATTCTCATTTCAATCTATTTGTTGTTCATTTTAACCCAATCCCTTTTTGAAATAAACAGAGTATTTCTCAATTCGAAGTAAGCTTTAATTTGAACCAACGAAATTCACTAAGAACAAATCATCACTTTGACTGCATTATTCTGAGTTTTAAGTATATTTCGAAATGTCAATTCTCTTTTGAATTCAACTAGTCCTGATTTCAAGCTTTAGAGTTGATAGAAGAACCAAATTGATTAATTAGAGCAATAAAATGCGAGTAGGTTTAAATAATTTCGTTGAAATAATATACTATATCCATGAGATCAATCTTGCTTTGTCTATTGTCTATTATTCTCGTTCAGAGTTGCGATAGAAATAACACTTCAGAATTTACTGAAATCACAGAGAACAATATTAATAAAGATGCTAGACCTAATATTGTTTTTATATTCGCTGATGATTGGGGCTGGGGTGATTTAAGTGTTCATGGTCATCCTTATATTAAAACACCAAACATTGACCGTTTAGCCAAAGAAGGTGCGGATTTTGAGCGTTTCACCGTAGCCAGCGGTGTCTGTTCACCTAGCAGAACTGCTGTGATGACTGGACAGTTTCCTGCAAGATATAATATTGATGGACACTTTGCTTCGGTGTCGAGTAACGCCAAAAGAAATATGCCCGACTGGTTAGATAATAAAACCATCTTACTACCAAAATTATTGCAAGAAAGCGGTTATGCTACTGCCCACTTTGGAAAATGGCATCTTTCTAATAATATGATTCCAGATTCGCCTTCGCCTAAAACTTACGGTTATGATACTTATGGTGCATTTAACTGCTCAGGTGAACAAATGCCTGTGCATGAAGATAGCAATAACACTATAGCGTTTATGGAAAAGTCCAGTAAAGAAAGTAAACCATTTTTTATTAATTTATGGATACATGAACCTCATACTCCGCACCATGTGTTACCAAAGTATCAATGGCGTTTTCCTGAATTAGACGAAGCAGATAACATTTATGCCGCTGTTTTATCACACGCCGATGACAGAATAGGTGAAGTATTAGATGCATTAGATCGATTGAATTTAACCGATAACACTTTAGTGATTTTTAGTTCGGATAATGGTCCAGCAAGAGCAGCTTATAAAGTAGAGGAATTAAAATTAATGTTTGATTCGGCGACTGGAGCCGGTTTTGGCATTGGCGCGTCAAAAGGCATTAAAGGCGGGAGAAAAGGCTATAACGAATCACTTTTTGAAGGCGGAATAGGTGTACCCGTTATAGCGCGTTGGCCTAATAAAATAAAGGCAGGACACATTGATAATACATCACTAATTTCTGCTGTAGATTTACTTCCTACGTTTTGTGAAATAGCGGATGTTGAATTACCAGATAATTTTAAACCAGATGGATTAAGTCAGGTTTCAGCATTATTAGGAACACCTTATATTCTTAGAACTAAACCTTTATTTTGGAAAACAGGAGCACGTTGGCCAGCCAGAACAAATGCACCAAATCATTGGGTGTCTTATGCTGTTGTTGATAAAAACTGGAAACTGTTAGCCAACAAGGATTTAATCAATCTCGAGCTCTATGACATTTCACAGGATGTTTATGAAAAGGAAGAACTAAAACTACTTCATAACGAAGTGACAATTGATCTCGTGCAAAAATTAAAACAATGGATACAGGAGCTTCCTGAAGAACCAAGCAACAAATTATTTTCTGTTGAACGCCAAAAAATTTAATTCATATTTAGATATTTTATCGCAATAATTGAATAGAGCAATTATATGACAGATTTAAGCAAAATCAATGAATACATGGAAAATTAACTTTGTCTCAAACAAAAATTTACATTCAAATAGTCTTATCAAATGAAAAATATTATAGTGTGTGACTACGTCAACTAAAAGTGTACTATTATGATAATAAATCAAGAGACACTTTTGACATGGAAAAGACAAGGGAAATCGAACAATACTTAAGGTGGAAGTTCAAACTAAGAGTACTGGAATTCGCAAAGGGCTATGGAAAGGTCAAGGAGACCTATGAAATGTTCAATGTCAGTAAGAGCAGATATTTTAATTGTAAGAGAAAGTATGAAAAAGATGGTGCCGAGGGTCTTTTAAGGAAAAAGAGAGAATTTGATACCTACCCCAACAGAATCGATCAAAGAACTATTGATTTGATATTGAACCTTAGAAAGGAATACAAACTTGGTACATGGCGTATCAAATGGTATTTGGAAAGATACCATGACATCAATGTTTCCGAATCAAGTGTCTTTAGAACCTTGAAAAGGAATGGCATAAAACCACTCAAACGGAACGTTACCAGAAAGGCCATGGGACCTAAACGGTATGCCAAGGAAACCCCGGGACACCATGTTCAAGTGGATGTCAAGTTCTCGATATTCAATACCACCGAATGGAAAAAGATAAAACGTTACCAGTACACGGCAATCGATGATTGCACACGTATCAGGGCATTGAAGGTTTATGAAAGACACAACCAATCAAGTTCCATTGACTTTATGGATTATGTTGTCGATAAGTTCCCGTTCCGAATCCATACCGTCCAGACCGACAAAGGGCACGAGTTCCAATCCAGGTTCAACTGGCATGTAAAGGACCTTGGCATGGAGCACCGCTATATAAAGGCCGGAAGGCCTCAGCTCAACGGAAAGGTGGAACGGTCTCACCTCACGGACAAAAAGGAGTTCTATCAACTATTGGACTACTCTGATGATGTGGATTTGAACAAGAAAATAAAGCAATGGGAAGACTTTTATAACTTTGATAGACCACATGGTGCGTTTAAGGGAAAGACACCCTATGAGATTTTAATGTATCACTTAAAAAAATAAGAGTTTAGTGCCATTTTAGCTGAAGTAGCACACTCAAAAAATCAAAATGAATATAGTATTTCGAATTTGCCTAACGGTATATACTTCATAGAATTTTTTCTTAATGACACTACAAAATTCACAAACCGGATAGTAAAAAAGTAATTAGATACAATAATGAAAAAATATAAAAGCCACTTTCTCATAGTTATAGTTTTAGTTCTTGGTTGTAAAGCAAAGGTAGACTCGACAGCAGTTTCTAAACCACAAGATGATGAAAGACCAAAACCTAATGTTGTATTAATATTAACAGACGACTTAGGTTGGCAAGATGTAAAAAGTTATGATATAGATGCGCCTTCACCTTATGAGACACCAAATATAGATGCCTTAGCAGAGAAAGGCGTACAATTTTGGCAAGCATATTCGCCAGCGCCTACTTGTGCCCCATCACGATGTGCTATTATGAGTGGAAACCATCCTGCTCGTGCTCAAAAAACACATGTAGTGGGCGGTGCCCCCCCATCTGTTTACAACAATAAAAAAGCAAATCGTCTTATGGATCCTTGGTATAGTGGCAGAATGCCAGAAGATGAGTTAACCATAGCTCGCGTACTACAACAAAATAAATATATAACAGGGCATGTAGGTAAGTGGCATATGGCAATAAACCACAAGGCTTATCCACAACCAGAAGATCAAGGTTTTGATTTTACAGCATCAGATAGAGGAGCTACCAAACGAAGAGCAAATCGTTTACAAAATTTTGCAACAACAGATGCTTCAGATCCCTATAGACTAGATGAGAATGGATTTCCTTACCATCAGAATAGTGAAGATGCATTAACGTTTTTACAGAAAAATAAGGAAAACCCTTTCTTTTTGTATTATGCAACTTGGTTAGTTCATGCACCTATTCATACTCGCAGTGAAGCCTTATTAAAAAAGTATTGTGAAAAATTAGGAGTTGCATATCCAACTGATCCTAATAAATGGCCTTTGGAGGGACAAAACAATCCCTATTATTGTGCAATGGTAGAAATGCTAGATTATTATGTTGGTAAGGTCATTAACTATCTTGAAACGACTGATGATCCTCGATGGCCAGGACATAAATTAATTGAAAACACATATTTAATATTCACTTCTGATAATGGAGGCATGGAACGCGCTCATGGAGATATAATTACAGATAACTATCCTTTAGATAAAGGTAAGATCAATGCCAAAGAAGGGGGTACTAGAGTACCACTTTTGATAGCAGGCCCTGGTATAAAAAAAGATGTAGAATCTGACGTAATGATTAATGGTTTGGACTTCTACCCAACCATCCTATCTTTATTGAATATAGAGAAACCATTAGATAAAAACTTAGATGGTTCCGATTTATCTAGCTTGTTATTAACCGACCCAACTGACCCTACTTTAGTAAAAGATAACAATGGAAAACAACGCGAAACTATGATGTGGCATTTTCCGCATTCGTCTTATCAAAGTACACTCCGGATAGGAGACTACAAGCTTATACGTAATTACGATCATCAAGGGACTTCAAAACCTCAGTTTGAACTTTATCAATTATACGATTCTTCTAAAGGAAAACAGCAGCGCGTAGACATAGAAGAGTCTCACAATTTAGCAAACCAATTACCCGAGTTAGCAAAAACAATGAATGATTCGTTAACCCAGATGCTCACAGAAATGAAAGCGAGTTATCCTTATTATATTCCGTATTTTAAAGGAGACGACTTATTAGGTAAAGAAAATGTTCCTACTGTACTATCTCATTCAAAAAATAGAGATGAAGTTACTTTTATAGTTAAACAAAATGGGGCGAAAATAAAACAGGCAAACCTGATTTACACTTTAAACGGTGGAGCTAGATATGAGGAATGGTTTAGGTTGTCTGCTGATGTGAAATTTAACGGCACTGTAAAGGTGAAACTTCCAAAAGGAACTACACATTATGTCCTCAATATCATTGATGTAAATAACTTCCTTGTAAGCTATCCTGAAATGCAAACAGAAAAGAAAGCTAGAAAAGGAAATTATGCTTCTAAAGCTTTAATAAATTAATCAACATATTCTAAATCGTTTTTTTAAGAATAATTGATTCAGTATATATCCATAGCTGTTTTAGACTAAGTTGACTATTTTACGAGTTTACTTTTGCGCTACAATTGATTGATCATTATTCTAATTTTCAGCTCTTTTTACCAAAGTATTATCAAAAAAAGAAGAAGAGCCAGCACGAATGCCGACCCTTCTTCAAACAACAAAAGCTAATCGTTGAGTTCCTGAATTTTCTTTTCAAGAACGGCGATGCGCTCTTTCAAACGTGCTTCACGTTTGTTTCGTTTCTCAGCATAGCTATTCTCAATGTCTGCAATTTTAGATTTGTAATATCCCTGCATCGCATTGTAGAATGAAATATTTGTGAGATTATTGAAGTGATTGCTTTCGCCAAAATGGACTTGTTTCGTGAGGATGTAGCGAATCAATTTATGGAAAATTTCTTTTTTGAAATTCTTCTTGAAATGCGCTACGGTTTCTACTCTGGTCATTTTTGATGTATCACCTAAGAATTTTGAAAAACACTTTTGCTGTGCAGTGTAATCCACATTGTTTTCGAACAATGAAATGGAAAAAGCGACCATTTCATCTACCGAAAGTGTTTTTTTGGTATCGATATAATCCGTCTCACGAATCATCTGCACCACTTCCTCAAACTGCTTGTTGTCCTCAATCTGTTGCTTGCGGATTTCACGCTCATTAATTTTGACGATTTGTTCTCCCGGTGTACAATCTGCGATTTTCCTGTTGGCCAATGGTGCTGAATATTCAGAAGAATCATTCTTTGATTTCTCAATCACTTTTATGAAAACATTCTTGTTTTGATACGTTTCAAGATGGAAGACGATACCATTTACAAAACCGTTCTTTTCTGCTGAATTGTACGTTTCCAGGTCTTCTTTATAGCTCTGCATAGCTTCATCCAATTCTGCTTTCAATTCATCCTCGGAATAATCATAATGCTGGTATTCAATCTTAATGGTATCCATTGTCGGTTCGATAGGTGTCTCAATGACTTCAACATCATCCAGTAAATAGACTTTCAACCCATTATTTTCCAGTTGGGAAATGACCAGTTGATTTTTTTCTTCATCTGCCCAATACTGTCGTATTTCAGGGATTAGAAGTATGTTGTCTTTCTTTGATTTATCAATCAGGTTCAAAAACAATTTTGTCTTTTTCGTCTCAAAACAGGCCGCTTTAATACAGACCATTTTGCCTTCACCAAAAAGATTGCCTTGATTCGCAGCATTGAATGGGCATTCTATACAGGAACCCGCTTTAGCCACCAAAGTCTTATCGGCAACATCAAAAGATGCTTTTTCCAAATCGTAGGTTCGGTTGTTTATCATACGATTTATCTGATATACGTTGAATTCTTCGCCCATCGTTTCCAGCATCATCTGTTGTTCACCTGGTTCAAAGAGCGCGACGCCAACACCTAAAGAAATGGTCATTTCACCATTGCGAACGAAATGTTTGAAACCGTCAATCTATCCAGCCAACTTCAACCGTTGTCTTATGAAATTATCTGTTCTTCCCAAACGCTTTGCAATTTCAGAAGGTGGATACTTGTCGCTCAAATAGGCAATCGCTTCGGCTTCTTCGGTAGGCTCTACATCCTGTCGCTGAAGATTTTCGTTGATTTGAACTTCTAAGACATCATTATTCTTGTACGTTCTTACGATGCAGGGTATCGTTTTCTTGCTAGCCAACTTACTAGCCCGAAACCTACGTTCCCCCATTACGATGATATATTCTTTTTCAGATTTGCGTACAGTTATAGGTTGAAGTACACCGTGCTTTTTGATACTTTCGGAAAGTTGTTGCAGTGATGCTTCGTTGAATGTTTTTCTTGGTTGCTTTAGGTCAGGAATTACCTTGTCAATGCTTAGGTTCTGAACTTGAAGTCCTATTGCTTTTTGGGTCAATCTTTCTTTGACTTCTTTTTTAACGGCTGTACGTGCCTTACCGTTTCTACATGTGGTACTTGCTTTTGTTGTCATAATACTTAAATTTTAGATTAAACAATATTTAAGCAGAACCCAAACGGAAGATAAAATCTTAGCTCAAAAGGAAACGGAATAAATGAGTAAGGGAAGAAGTGTTGGCTTTATGCCGTAGTCTTTTGATGGAAGTATTTTACGAGTTTAAATTGTGGGGATATTGTATTATAATAAACTCTCTCTCAAACAAAAAAATGGTAGCTACTGCCTAGAAATTATTATAGACTAAAAAATTTAATAAGTTTTGAGATTAAATGGAAGTAATGGCAATAAATACAAATGTGGTTCTTAAAACGGGTAAATGTTGTACCTATGTTGTACCCAAGCTCAAAAAAGATGAATAAAATGTCTATTTAAAAATAAAAAAGCCGAAGAGAAATCTTCGGCTTTTGTGCGGGCGAAAGGACTCGAACCTTCACACCGTGAGGCACTTGATCCTAAGTCAAGCGTGTCTACCAATTCCACCACGCCCGCTTTTTAACAATATTTTAAGAACCTGTGCTTGGTTAAATTCTAGGTCTAATCTAAAGGTTAGTAATATAACTGTGTCAATTTTGGGCATATTTATTATATCTTTATAAAAGATTGAAATTCATTTATAAACAGTCTAACTCAATAAAAAAGGTAGCTATTTAGCTACCTCCATGAATTTGACACACTAGAATACTTGAAAATATTGCGACTTACAAGACAGGTTTGAATCCTGTCGAGGTCACTAAAGAATAAAAACGCAAGAGAACATTAGATACAGAGCGCTCCATTT
>NZ_CAKZYF010000125.1 GCF_937884665.1 uncultured Allomuricauda sp.
TTTTTTTCTTTTTTCAACAAATAGAAACCGCACACGGCAAGAGCGATGCCAATGGCAGCTGCTATAATTTGCGAATCTCCTTTCATAAAAACCGTAAAGCTAAAAGACGTTAAAAGGAATCCCAGTCCAACTATACAATTACCTTTGTTCAGCGATGGATTGTTGTCTTTCATAGGGTGTTTTCTTAAAATATCGACGGCAGGGTCAAAGGTCTTTATTATGATTTTTGCGGCCTGTATTAGATTTTTTTGACTATTGTAAGCTACAAAAAAAGGACGAGAAAAAGTTATGGATTATAGTTATTGAAGGTATTCCCCAGTCCATTTTTTATTTATATCATCTTTGAAACCTATCTCTTCTTGCGTTAATACGTCGTTCCTCGACAACACGAAAAAGAATCGCATTAAATGCTATCGATAGCGGACCAGAATCGATATAATTGGGACAACCAGCTCGCACCACCAAAACTATGGGCAATTAAAACGAACAATTAAAAAAGCGAGCGTATTTTTTTGGAAGATAATAGCCTAAAATCCCAACGATTATCAACCAAATTCCGCGAACTGCGAATATTCCTGAATTGTGTTGTTTCGTCATAAAATCTTCAATAGTATTCGCTTCATTTGCCATATCCAAATTTCCGTTCCAATACGCTTTCGGCTGGTCGACAATTGTGATTATAGAATCAAATAAACTTGACCACAGTGCTGGAATTGTTACAAGGAGTTTTTCTTGTCTCGTCTTCTATTCGTTGGTTTGGGATTGGGTCAATTACGGTAAAAGCCAAAATTCTTTTATATCATTCAAAAAACTGCTCCATTTTAGCACGTATTTCTTCCAAACACAGATTGCCAATGCTGCCTTCGTGCGTATGGGCCATGTTCTTTTTGGGTTTAAAACCACCACTCTCTATGGCTTTGCCCATACTTTTATAAGCATCTCGAAAAGGAACGCCATTTTTTACCATCTCGTTCAAAGTATCCACGCTGAACAGGTAATCGTATTTCGAATCTTCCAGAATGTCGGTTTTTACTTTGATTTCCTTTAAACTAAAGGCCATCATTTCCAAGCACGCTTTCATATCCTGAATAGCGGGTAGAATTACCTCTTTCACCACTTGAAAGTCCCGATGGTATCCACTGGGTAGATTGGCCATGATAAGACTGAGTTGGTTGGGTATGGACTGGATTTTGTTGCATTTGCTCCGAATCAGTTCAAAAACATCTGGATTTTTCTTGTGGGGCATGATGCTACTGCCGGTGGTCAGTTCATTGGGAAAGGAAATAAAATCAAAGTTTTGGCTCATATATAAACAGATATCCATAGCCAATTTTCCTAGGGTGGAAGCAACACTGGCCAAGCCGAAAGCAGTGGCCCTTTCTACTTTGCCCCGCCCCATTTGTGCGGCGACCACATTGTATTTTAAGGTTTCAAAACCAAGGGTTTCTGTGGTAAAGCCACGGTCTATGGGAAAAGAACTGCCGTATCCCGCAGCACTCCCCAACGGATTTTGGTCAGCCACTTTGTACGCCGCTTCCACGAAGTGCAAATCATCCACCAGACTTTCTGCATAAGCGGAGAACCACAATCCAAAGGAAGAAGGCATGGCAATCTGCAAATGGGTATACCCGGGCAAAAGTATTTTTTGATGTTTTTCAGCCAATTGGAGCAATAGATTAAATAGGGTTTTCGCCTGGATTTTAATTGCTTTGAGTTCATCCTTGAGATAGAGTTGTGTGGCGACCAGAACTTGGTCGTTTCGGGACCGTGCTGTATGGATTTTTTTCCCAACATCTCCCAGCTTTTGGATGAGGAGATACTCAATTTTGGAGTGCATGTCCTCAAAATCAGCTTCAATGGTAAAAGTCCCTTTTTGGATGGATTGGGCGATGGTTTCCAATTCTTGGACCAATAATCGGCTCTCTTCCTGGGTTATGAGCCCAACTTTGCCCAACATTTGGGCATGCGCCTTCGAGGCAATCACATCATATGGCGCCAATATCAAATCAAGTTGGCGGTCGTTGCCCACAGTAAACTGATCTATTTTTTTTTCGGTGCTAAACCCTTTGTCCCAAAGTTTCATAGTTTGCATTTGTGATTCCCACCTTGGCGAGAATGTGTTTTTTGGGTTCTCGACTCTGCTCGAACGCCTTTCAATTGTTTTTAAAAAATCCGTTCAATAATTTAATATACAAATCAATCCCCGCTTCAATTTCGTGGACAAAAATAAATTCATCGGCCGAGTGTGAGCGTGTGCTGTCGCCCGGACCAATTTTCAAGGATTGGCAACTTAGGGCTGCCTGGTCCGAAAGGGTCGGGGAACCATAGGTTTTCCTACCTAAAGCCAGACCACTTTTTACCAACATGTGGTTGGGGTCTATGGAAGAAGAATTAAGGCGCAGGGAACGCGGGGTCATTGTACATGGCGCCTTTTCTTGCAACAGTTGGGCGATTTCGGCGTTGGAATAGCGGTCATTGACGCGTACATCCACCACCAAATCCACTTGGGCGGGAACCACATTATGTTGTTTTCCGGCATGGATTTGGGTCACTGTCATTTTCACCTCGCCCAATACCTCGGATTTCTTATTAAAATGATAATTTTTGAACCAGTCTAAAACGTGGATGGTATTGTAAATCGAATTATTGCCGTTGGGATGCGCGGCATGTGACGGGGTTCCTTCCACAATAGCATCAAAAACAATAAGCCCCTTTTCCGCAATGGCCAAGTCCATCAATGTGGGCTCTCCCACGATAGCTACATCAATTTTGGGCAAAATGGGCAATAGGGCCAATAAACTATGGGGACCTGCATTTTCTTCCTCCCCAGTGGCCGCCATGATAATGTTATGATTCAAATCATCCCGTTTATAAAAATGAACAAAAGTTGCCAAAAGAGAGACCAAACAACCCCCAGCATCATTGCTGCCCAGTCCAAAAAGCTTACCATCTTCCACATGAGGATCGAAGGGGTCTTTGCTGTAGGCTGCATTCGGTTTTACCGTGTCGTGGTGTGAGTTGAGCAGAAGCGTAGGTTTGTCGGTATCAAAATACTGATTAAAGGCATAAACATTATTGGCCTGTCTTTTTGTAGCAATACCAAATCCCGATAACCAATGCTGGATGGCATCTGCGGTTCTATTCTCCTCACCGGAAAACGAGGGTATGGAAATCAAGTCCTTAAGCAAATCGATAGCTTGTTGTGTGACTGTTTTTTGATTCGGGTTCATAGGGTCAATCGTGTATATTTTAACGGGATACGGGACAACATGGTTTCATTGCCAATATTGACCTGCCGAACATTATGGTGCAAGGCGTAAAACCCATTGTGCATTTTTGGTAGCATTCCATCTGAAATGACTTTTTTTTCTAAAAGTTGTTCGTATTTTTTTGAATTGATGTGTTCAATTACCGAATCTTCGTCGGAAACGTTGCGAAGTACGCCGGGTTTCTCAAAACAATAAAATAAGGTGGTTTCGTAAATAGGGGCAAGTCCTGCCGCCAGTTCGGCTGCAATCGTATCAGCGTTGGTATTGAAAAGTTGTCCTTTTCCATCATGGGTCAAGGCGCAAAAAATCGGTGTGAAACCAGCTTCTAAAAGTTGGGCAATGTGTTTTTTGTTAACGGTATCCACGTCGCCTACGTAACCAAAATCAACTTCTTTTATAGGTCTTCTGTGTGCCAAAATAGTATTGGCATCCGCACCGCTCATGCCGATGGCATTGGTTCCTAATCCTTGTAATTGTGCAACGAGGGTCTTGTTTATGAGTCCACCGTACACCATAACGGCCACTTCCAAACTCTTTGCATCGGTAATACGCCTACCTTGGATGATTTTTGACTCGATTCCGAGAAGATGGCTAATTTCAGTAGCTTTTTTACCACCACCATGGACAAGAATCTTATGGCCTTCCACTTTGGAGAATAGCTCCAAAGCGTAGGTCAAAGCCTCTTGGTTCCCGATTAGGTTACCGCCAATTTTTACTATGGATAATTTCGATTTCACAGTTCCTCCAGTAATTTTTTTAGTACAATCTGCGCTGAAAAGGTCCGGTTTTTGGCTTGCTCTACGACCAAACTTTGAGTTCCGTCCAAAACCACATCTTCCACCACTACATTTCTTCGTACGGGAAGGCAGTGCATGAACTTTGCATTTCCCAACTTCTCCGAGGTCATCATCCAGTTTGCATCTTTACTCAATATCTGCCCGTAATGTGTATAGGAGCTCCAGTTCTTTACATAGATAAAATCGGCATTTTCCAGCGCTTTTTCTTGGTCGTACGCCACAGGACATCCTTCTGTAATCTCTGGATTGAGCTCATAACCTTCGGGATGCGTAATGCTAAAATCAACCTCTTGTCTTTTTATCATTCGGACGAAGGAGTTGGCCACGGCATGCGGCAAGGCTTTGGGATGGGGTGCCCAGGACAAAACTACTTTTGGTTTGGCTGTGATTTTATTTTCCGCTAGGGTAATGGCGTCGGCCAAAGCCTGCAGGGGATGTGCAGTGGAACTTTCCATATTAACCACAGGAACAGAGGCAAACTGGGTGAAGCCCATCAAGACTTCTTCTGCTTCGTCCTTACTTTTGTCTTTGAGTCCAGCAAACGCTCTAATGGCGACCATATCGCAGTACTGGGATACCACTTGGGCCGCTTCGCGGATATGTTCCGAAGTTCCCTGATCCATTATCAGGCCATCTTCATATTCTAGGGACCAACCCTCATTTCCAAAATTCATGACCATTACTTCCATACCCAAATGTATTGCGGCTTTTTGGGTGCTCAATCGGGTACGTAGGCTGTTGTTGAAGAAAAGTAGGCAAATTGTCTTGCCCCGTCCCAAGTTTTTGAACTGATAAGGATCCTGTTTTAAAGCAATGGCTTCTGCTACCCATTGGGGCAGGGAATCAATATCCTTTACCGTGAGAAAATGTTTCATGAAAGTTCCCGGTTTAGCGCTTGAAAAAAAAGATTGATATGTTTTTCCGAAAAGTTCAGGGCCGGCAGGATGCGCAATACCTTTTTGTTTTTGGATCCCCCCGTAAAAAAATGTTGGTTGTGGATCAGACGTTTGCGGAGGTCCCCTACTTCAAAATCAAACTCCAATCCCAGCATAAGCCCTCTCCCTTTGATTCTTTTAACTAAAGGAACCTTTAAAGCTTCCTGTTTAAAATAAGTTCCTAAGTTATGGGCATTTTCAATTAGCTTCTCTTTTTCCAGAATCTCTAGAACCGCAAGGGTAGCTGCACAAGCCAGATGATTGCCCCCAAAAGTGGTGCCCAAGAGTCCATGGGAGGCTTTGATGGACTTATGGATAAGAATTCCCCCAACAGGAAAACCATTCCCCATGCCTTTGGCAATGGAAATGATATCTGGCCGGACATCATGATGTTGAAAGGCAAAAAATGCGCCGCTACGCCCAAAACCGGATTGAACCTCATCCGCAATGAGGACTACTCCTCGTTCTCGACATTTTTTTTCAACAAACTGATAAAAATCCGTTGTGGGTTCGTCCAACCCTCCTACACCTTGAATCGCTTCCAGAATCACAGTACAATAATCATCCTCTTTTAATGCTCCTTCAAAGGCTTCAAAATCATTGAGAGGTAAAAAAGTGACCTGTTGTTGTTTGTTGATTGGGGCATTGATGGCGGGATTGTCCGTAGTGGCCACTGCTGCTGAGGTTCGACCGTGAAAGCCATTGCTAAAGGCGATCACTTTGGATTTTCCGGTATGGAACGAAGCCAATTTCAAGGCATTTTCATTGGCTTCAGCACCAGAATTACAAAGAATCAAATTGTAGTCTTCGCAGTTGGAAAGTCGACCCAAATGCTTCGCCAATTGGTATTGTATCGGATTTTGAATGGAATTGCTATAAAATCCGATTTTTTCCAATTGTTCCTTGATTCGTTTTACATAGTGCGGGTGGGAATGTCCTATGGAGATTACGGCATGTCCGCCGTAAAAATCAAAATAGGTTTCCCCTTTGTCGTCGGTTACCTCAATGCCCTTGGCAGAAACCGGGGTAACATCATATAAAGGGTATACATCAAATAACTCCATGTTTTTCTTTTTTTGTCATTTCGAATCTGCCATAGACAGCGGGAAATCTGTGTTGAGATATCTCACGCTCGTTGGATATGACATTTCAATCATCCTTTTCTTATTTGACCTATTTTTTCGAAAGAGGTAACAATCCCACGAATCAGCGAGGATCTGAGTCCCTGGTGCTCCATTTCATTTAATCCTTCAATAGTGCATCCTTTGGGAGTGGTCACTCTATCAATTTCTTCTTCGGGGTGTGTTTTAGAATCAATGAGTAGATTCGCGGCCCCATTACAGGTATGCATCGCCAACTCCTGTGCTTCTTGGGCATCAAACCCCAATTGGATAGCGCCTTGCGTTGTGGCACGAATCAAACGCATCCAAAACGCGATGCCGCTAGCACAGATAACCGTAGCGGCTTGCATTTGCTCCTCGGGAATTTCCAGGGAATGTCCCATTCGGTTGAAAATGGCTTTTGCCAAGTCAATTCGTTTTTTGCCCAGTTCATTGCTGCAGATACAGGTCATTGAATATCCGACTGAAATAGCGGTATTGGGCATACTTCGAATAATGTATTTGTCCGCTCCAAGGATTTCTTCCATCTTGGAAATGCTGAATCCCGTAATGGTACTGATGACCACGTGTTTTTCGGTAAGGTGGCCTTTGACCTCTTCCAGAATCCTTTCGAAATGACCGGGCTGTACTGCGAAAATCAGGATATCGGAATGTTTGACCGCTTCCTGGTTGTTGGAAGTCACGGTAACGTTCCCATATTTTTCAAAGTTTTTGATTTCGTCCAAATTCCTTTTGGTCAAGTACATGGTCGTGGCGCCATTGCTGTGCAACACCCCCTTCGCTATGGATAAGCCTAAATTTCCTGCTCCTATGATCGCTATTTTCATAATTTCTTTTTGTTATCTCGTGCACCGTCGAGAGATACGTGATTTACTTTTTGGTCCCAACACGAATTGACCCGTACTTTTAAAAGACTCCTGCTTTAAGTTGTAGCCCTTCCCCTTCTTTCAGTCCAAACATCAAATTCATATTTTGTACAGCTTGCCCAGAAGCGCCTTTGAGCAAATTATCCAAGGCAGAGGTAACCAGCAAAACGTCGTCATGTTTGTGTAGGTGTATGTGACATTGATTGGTATTTACTACTTGTTTTAAATGAATGGGTTCTTCCGATAAGTGCGTAAACTTTGCATCGCGATAAAAGTCTTCGAACAAAACCTTAGCAGAGTTGATGTCGTCTTGATAAGTGGTATAGGCCGTGGCCAAAATTCCTCGGGTAAAGTTCCCCCGATTGGGTAAAAACCGTACTTTTCCGATTTTCTTGCCAAAGGATATTAAACTTTCTCCCACCTCTCCCAGATGTTGATGCGTAAAAGGTTTGTACCAAGAAATATTATTATTTCTCCAGCTAAAATGTGAAGTTTCCGATAGACCAACCCCAGCTCCGGTACTTCCCGTTGTGGCGTTGACATGGACTTCTTGTCCCAAAAGCCCTGCCTTTGCCAAAGGCAATAAGGCTAACTGGATGGCAGTGGCGAAACAACCTGGATTTGCTATGTTTTTTGCCTTAGTAATCGCTTGTTTTTCCAATTCCGGAAGCCCATAGATAAATTGCTTTCCATGAAAATGGGAATCTTTTTTCAATCGGAACTCATTGCTGAGGTCTATGATTTTAGTGTTATCGCCAAACATAAACTCCGTTAAAAAACGAGCAGAATTTCCGTGTCCCAGGCATAAAAAAACAACATCTACCTTGAGATTCGGAGTACTTGCGAATTTTAGATCGGTTAACCCCAAAAGGTCTGGATGTGCATTTGAAATGGGTTTTCCAGCACGTGTTGTACTGAAAACGAAATCGATGTCCACTTCAGGATGGTTGAGCAATATTCGAAGGAGTTCACCTCCTGTATATCCAGAACCACCAACTATTCCTGCCTTAATCATAATTTTTTGTTGACGTAATTTGCTATTTTTCCTGGATTGGACAGGATTTTAATAAATCCTTTGGCATCATCTGCTGTCCAGCCTTTGTTCATTTCCCCATAGCTCCCAAAGGAAGCATTCATTAGGTCATGAGGAGAATGGACTCCGTTGAGCTCAAATCGATAAGGATGTAATGTAAGCAAAACATCCCCTGATACGTTTTTTTGGGTATCTGTCAAAAACGCTTCAATGTTTCGCATAACGTCATCCAGATAATTTCCTTCATGCAGGAGCATGCCGTAAAAATTCCCCAATTGTTCTTTTTGATATTGTTGCCATTTGCTCAAGGTATGCTTTTCAAGGAGGTGATGTGCTTTTATGATAATCAAAGGTGCTGCTGCTTCAAATCCCACCCTTCCTTTGATGCCGATAATGGTATCTCCCACATGGATATCCCTCCCAATTGCGTATTTGGAGGCCATGTTTGAAAGCTTTTCAATATTTTCAACGGGACTTGATTTTTCTCCATCCAAGCCAACCAATTCACCTTGGTAGAACGTTAGTTTCAATTCCTTGGGAATTTCCTTTTCCAACGGACTGGGGTAAGCGGTATCCGGCAATGAAAGATGGGAGGTCAGGGTTTCATCACCACCTACCGATGTGCCCCAGAGTCCTTTATTGATAGAATATTTGGCTTTTTCCCAAGCGTAGTCCACCCCATTTTGTTGAAGATATTCGATTTCTGCTTCTCTGGACAACCTTTTGTCCCGAATGGGGGTGATAATCTCAATTTCTGGGGCAATTATTTGGAAAATCATGTCGAAACGGACTTGATCATTACCTGCACCCGTACTCCCATGTGCGATATACCCGGCGCCTACGTTGCGAGCGTAGTTGACAATTTCAAGGGCTTGCACAATACGTTCGGCACTTACAGAGAGCGGATAGGTATTGTTCCTCAACACATTGCCAAAAATGAGATACTTTACCACTTTCTCATAGAAATTGGAAACGGCGTCAATGGAAGTGTAGGAGGCGGCACCAAGTTGTATGGCCTTTTCCTGAATTTCCTGGATCTCATCTTTTGAAAACCCACCGGTATTGACACTTACGGCGTGTACTTCAAAGTTTTCGTCATGGGAAAGATATTTGGCACAGTACGAGGTGTCCAATCCACCACTATAGGCCAATACTAATTTTTTCATTTGATTTTCTTTTTAAGGAAAAGATTTTGCTTTATGTTTTTTAATCTTTGAAAAGCTTTTCCATTTACTTTTTGTGTTGCGTTGGTTTTGTCATTGGGATCGTGCAGCATTCCGGTACACAAGCACATTTTGCGTTCGGTTCTTGTGAGAATATCAAAATTTTTGCAGGTTTGGCATCCTTTCCAAAAATCAGGGTCATCCGTCAGTTCTGAGAAAGTAACGGGTTTATATCCCAGTTCATAGTTCATTTTCATTACTGCCAGTCCTGTGGTTATCCCAAATATTTTGGCATTGGGAAATTTCTTTTTGGACAACTCAAATACCGCTTTTTTGATTTTTTTGGCCAATCCTTGGTTCCTATAATCTGGATGTACGATAAGTCCTGAGTTGGCCACAAAGTTTTTATTCCCCCATACCTCGATGTAGCAGAAACCAGCAAAATTTTCACCATCCAAAGCGATAATTGCATTTCCGTTGTTCAGCCGTTGCAGAATGTATTCGGGAGAACGTTGCGCAATGCCCGTACCTCTGACCTTAGCGGACTCGGAAATGGTATCGCTTATGATTTGAGCGTATTTGAAATGTGATTCGTTAGCAATTACAATTTTCATTGCTAATGGACTTAAAACTTAAAATAAAATGGAATATTTGATGGTTTATGCGGAAATGGACTCACCTATTTCCATGACTGATATGCACCCTTACGGGCGACGGCGGAAAGGGAATGGGCGTACTGGAACAGTAGCACTCTCAAAAAGAAATATGTAGTTTAGTTCATTCATTCTTAAGTTAAAAGTACAAATTAATTCCAATACCCCTAATTTCCAGATATTTTTTTGAAGAAACCTAAAGTTTTGACGGAGTTATTGGTCAATTCATAAATCAAAAGTGCAAAGACCGCTAAATATTCAATGCCCAGGAGCCATGGGTTTTCCGTATATTCCGAATTGGAATAGGCCCAATAACTTAAAATCACTACCAAAGTCCAAAGAATTGGAAACTTATATTTCGTGAATATACTGAGCGTCAACAAAAAAATGATATACCATGGATGAACGGTACTGGATAAGGCCAAATAGGTGAAGAGTGTCCAAAGCATGGAACCCATTAAGGTTTTGAAATTTTCATTCTTTCTGGAGAAGGTCAAAACAAGCGTGAAACCGATGACCGTAATGGCCATAAGTTTACCATAAGATTTGATCAATAGCCAAGGTTTGGCTTCAAAAAAGTGAAGCCCGATGTACTTTATCAGGTTATATATCCCTGCGTTGAATTCAAAGTTAGAGAACCACAGGCCCACCGTTTCTGAATAATTATTGACAAACATCTGAGAATAAAAGGGGAAGAGCAAAAGCATGCAAACACCAAAAATCAATACGTAAAAACCGATACTCTTTTTAAGCCCTAAATATCTCAGGAACAAGGGTAAAAAAAGAATGGGGACCAATTTGGTCATGACGGACAGGGCATATACCGGTGCTGCGGCTATCCACTTAGTTTCGAACAACAGATAGAGGGCCCAGACGAAGAAAAAGAGCATGACCCCCTCAAAGTGAAGATTGGCCGTAAGTTCCAAAATGACCAAAGGATTCAGAAAGTACCAGAACATGTAATTTGAATTACTTTTGAACAGCTTCAGCAGTTTGCTTCCAAAATAGAGAATGCCCACATCTGCCAAAATGATTTGGACCCGAAGCACAAGGATACTCCCCAAAAGACTTTTTCCTCCAATAAAAGCTGCAATGGCGAATGTGATTTGATTGAAAGGGGGGTAGTTGCTGAAGTGCTGAGCGCTCAGTTCTCCCATTCCGGAGTACAGGATTTTATGGTTGGGAATAGGTATTTGTGACCATTCTAGAATCTGTTCGGGTGTATGGAGATAGGGATTAATGCCATTTTTTACAAGCTGTCCGTCCCAGATAAAGCGATAAAAGTCTTGCGACAAATTGGGTTCAACAAAGAACAAGACCAGTCGAAACAGCAAACCGCAGCATAACAAGAACTTGAAATTCTGTGGTTCAAGCTGAATCAGTTTAACGTGAAAAACAAAAAGCGCCGAATACAGTAAAAGTAGTTTACCGAAGTCCGTCCGTTCCAGGTCATATCCGAACGCCAGGTAAAAACCGATACTTATTACCGCCAACAGCAAAGGCACTTTGTGCAGCATGAGGTACTTGAAAAATCCAGTTGGCATTGATGGTAAGCTTATCGCTCACTAAAATAGGCCTTTAAAATGATTTTAGACCGAAGCATTTGCCGGTATCCAGTCGTGAAAACGGTAATTTCTCCATTGGATTTACTTTCATTTTTTTTACGTTTATTCGTAACATTCTAGACAAATCAACGTCATTTAGCATGTCAATTCGATTGTTCCATGGTTTACAAACCTCGACTTACAGAAGTACAAAAGCACATTGACCATTATTGGTTACTCAGCGCGAAAGACTTTTCGGTTTTGAACGGGATGCAAATGTATGCTTATCCGGGTATAACGCCTGATATGATCATAGTGCTAGAGGGATATTATTCCCTTTCGTATCAGGGTAAGAAATTAAGGTCCAACCAAAGTCTTCTCTTTAGTTTTATCCACGAAAAGGTTTACGTTGATTTTTCAGCCCTGAAGCGTTGCATTGTGGTCAAATTCAAATCTAGGGGAGTTTCTTCATTAAAACCATTTGTTCGTGCGGACGTTGACACCATTATGAGAAACCCGATGGCCTTCGCCGAAGATGCTTTTGGCGCAGAAATACAAGGGCTGAACAACTACCTGAAAAAGTGTGGTACTGCGCTGATGGTTCCCGAATTGGATTACTGGTTCGCGCAGCGTTATCAAAAGGCAGATGAGGGTTTTATGGTTGAAATGTCCCAGGAAGTAAGCCAAGACTGTAATTTAGGGATTATCATGCAGACCACTGGGTATTCCTACTCAACCTTGGAACGGTATTTTAAAAAGGAAACCGGATTGCCCCCCAAAACGTTTCAAACCCTGCAACGTTTCAAAAAAGTGCTCCGAGAGCTTTCCACCACAAAAAACCAGGATTGGCAGGATTATGTTTTACGGCATGGTTATCATGACCAGAGCCATTTTATCAAAGAAATGAAAAGATTTACAGGACATACCCCATCTGCCTTGGTGCAGATTCCAAGCTTTATAAAATTACGGCCCGATTATTTTTGACGAATTTTTACAATGTAGCATCGTTTCAAATACCAATCTTTGTCCAAAACGTACATCATGAAATACAGTTTGACTGCCTTGGCATTTACCGTCATGGCCTTTTCGTCCTTAGAAAGTATAGCCCAGGTCAAAGGTCACAATACCGTTTTACAGAAGATTTTGGACAAAGCCTGTACCAAAAAGAATAACACTGTTGTTGGAATTTCATTAAGCGTAAAGTCACCTGAACTTGGAATGGACTTTAAAGGAAGTTGTGGTTATGATGGGATACATAAAACAACACCCGTACATGTGGAGCAACCTTTTCGAATTGCAAGTTTGACCAAGGTGTTTGTTGCCTCTGCAATTTTGAGGCTCCACGAACAACAGCTCATTTCAATCGAGGACCCGATTACAAAATACGTTTCCGATGCGCATATCAAATTGCTACGGGATGGAGGTTATGTCCCGGAAGATATTACTGTACGCCACTGTTTAAATCATACGAGTGGACTTTATGATTATGCCTTAGGAGGGGAAGAATATATTGCTGAGGCCAAAAAAGATGAAAAGAAACGATGGACGCGCACTGAACAAATTAAGTTTGCCATGGATAACGGAAAGCCCCATGCTCCTCCAGGACAGGAAGAGCATTACAGCGACACAGGATACATTCTTTTGGGCGAAATTTTAGAACGGCAGACCCATTCAGGTCTTGCTGAAAGTCTGAGAACCCTCTTGAAGTTCGATGCATTGGGGATGTCTTCTACGTATTTAGAGAGCTTGGAAGCACGGCCGGAAGGACTATTGCCCAATGTAAAACGATATATGGGCGAACTGGATGCATCCAATTGGGATAACTCCGTTGATCTTTATGGAGGGGGTGGCTTGGTATCGACCTCGGAAGATTTGACGCTATTTCTTCAGGCATTGTTCAATGGTAAAATATTTGAAAAGGACGATACGCTGGATATCATGTTGTTGAAAAAAGACTACTCGCCCGAGGGGGATGTGCTCCCGAATCAGCGACTTGGATTTACCAGTATCATTGGGGAGAAAACGGGTTTAACAGTGTACCTGCATACCGGTTTTTGGGGTACAGTTTTTATACATCTACCCAAATACAACTGTAGTCTAGCGATGAACTATACGTATGATGGCGATAGTGAAGCGCTACAACAAACTATAGATTATGTTTTGGAACAGGGTAAAAAAGAGATGGGGAAATAACTCCCTTTTTTACAAGAAAGCGTTCTGCTTTGATCAACGCTAAAGTTGAAATGCTAATGTTGAAACGAAACAAGTACTTTGCAAAGTCCAACACAAAGTACTTGTTGTTTTTTTATACTTACTGAATACCGACAAGGATTTCAGCTACGCCGTTTGTTGGATCAGTTGCCCTATCGTCATAGATTTCCATGTCTGTAGCATAGGTTCTATTTAAGTCCATGGCCCATATCTGCATCCATGTATTGATTACGGCACCTTTGGTAAGGTCACCTTTCGCGATAAATTGGGAATAGTTGGATTCGGGGATGATTTTTACGGTCATATCTTCCGGAATGTTGTCCAAACTGGATACATTACAACCAATGACCAAGGTGTATGGTTGGGTGTGGTCCCCTTCGTAATCCGTGTAGATGGCATAAACGGTGTTGTCCACTTTGTGGGGGATTCGGCCTAAGATATTTTCTGCCCTAAACCTTCCCCATAATTGGGGGATATCCGTATCTCCTTTCCCAGGTTCGTTCGAGGTTCTTATGGCGATTCCCACGATGGTCAATGCCTCTTTCTTTGTGTTCGTCATGATGCTAGAGTTTAAGATTGGCACAAAAATATCGGCATTAAATGACAAGGGTATGTCAGGGGTGGTTTGGTTTTCTTTCAATTTTCATGGTATCATTTTGGCCCGGACTTTCTCACTGAAATTGCTAACTTCCCTGACCTTATTCGGTATTTTATCTAATTATGGCGTATCGACCTCATCGGCACTTATAAAAAGGAATTGAAGGCATTAGCAATAGCATCCAAATCCAATACTTTATGGGCTACATTGTTCGAAGCTGATTCGAGCGATAGTGTTCTTATTATAGCCTCGGCAACTGGGGTGAAGCAAGAATATTACAAGAAATTTGCCCGGTTTATCGCCAATAATGGAGTTACGGTTATCACCTTTGACTATTCTGGTATCGGTCGTTCATTAGAAAAACCAATTAAAGAGCTAAAAACCAATGCGGCAGTTTGGGGTCAAAATGATTTAGAACATGTACTTCAATTTGTTGTAGGTAATTATCCTAAATCAAAAAAAGTTCTTCTTGGGCACAGTATTGGCGGTCAACTGATAGGGCTTGCGAAATCATCTAAAAAATTGGATAAAATAGTCTTAGTTGCGGCACAATCTGGATATTGGAAATATTGGAAGGGAATCGGTAGATTAAAAATGGGGTTTAATTGGTACATTCTCTTTCCCATAATGCTACGGCTTTTTGGATATTTGAATTCCAAGAAAATAAGTGGTATGGAAAACCTTCCGAAGAATGTGGCCAATCAGTGGCGAAATTGGGGTAAGCGCCAAGAGTATATTTTAAGCGATAAGTCCATAGGAAAAACGTATTATGATCAAATAAAGGTAAATCTTACTGCATTTAGCATTGACGACGATGAGTTTGCCCCAAAAGAAGCGGTTCAATGGATGACGGGACAATATAAAAATGCCATTAAGAAATCAATTCATTTGAAGCCCATTGATCTGAACACAAAAAGAATCGGACATTTTGGAATATTTAAAGAAAAGTTTTGCAATACCATTTGGTTACAGATTTTGAAAGAAATAAAATAGCAAACTATCAATAGAAGAAGCTTAGGGTTTGCCTTTATTCCTATCCATGAAATTCCCCAATATCCGTTTAGGATTAATGATTCTATCTACATCGATAAAAGGCGATAATACAATTCTCAAGTTCATTAAAACTTTTGGTAAGCAAATGGCTTAACTTTACGACTAAACAGTGAAAAAGAAAGAACAATGAGATTGACACTTATTCTAATTCTTGGTCTTGCGTATTTCAATGCGTCCTGCCAGGCCAAGTCCAGCACAAAACAGGAACAGCAGCTATATCCCATTCAAAAATCGGATGAAGAATGGAAGAAGATGCTCTCGGACAAGCAATTTTATGTACTTCGCCAACAGGGCACTGAGTATGCGTTTACCGGAGAATATTGGGATAATAAAGAAAAAGGAATTTATTACTCTGCGGCCACAGGTCAACCTTTGTTCAGCTCTGAGCATAAATTCAAATCAGGCACGGGATGGCCTAGCTTTTATATGCCCATCGAAGAAAATGCGGTCAAAGAGCTTGTCGACAGAAGTCATGGCATGGTTCGCACGGAAGTAGTCGACAGTGGAAGCGGTTCACATCTCGGTCATGTTTTTAATGATGGTCCAGCACCAACAGGATTGCGGTATTGCATGAACTCTGCTTCTTTACTATTTGTAGCAGAAGGGGAGGAATTACCGGCAATCGTAAAGGAATGGAAGGATAAACACAACAAATAACCTTCGTTACATTTAGCTGTCGATAAAATCACCGTAGTGAAGTTGGAGCATTTTTGGCTTGACCAATAGGTACATTACATCTCCTTAGGTATTTTTTGAATCCGAATACTCGGCATTGTACCTTTCATACGATTTATAGTACTCCTCCAAGGTCATGTTATGGGATTCAAAGACTTCGTAGGTGTTGGTAATTTTTTGAATCAAGTCGATTCGAAATACCCGAAACGCCTTTCTTAGGCGGCAATAGGCAATGAGCAACCATTTTTCTTGGGTACTGTAGAGCGCAAAAGGTTCTATGTCTCGATTGGTGGACGTATTCTTCAAAGAGCGGTAATCGATATGCAATACCTGAAAGTTGGTCAAGGCCGATTGAATACGCATGAGATGATCGCTGGTCCGTTGGTGCAAATAATTATCCGTAAAATAAATACGATCTTTGAGTAGACTGGCCTTGTCTTTTTGAGGACCTTTTAATAGAGCTTTAATCTTTAAAATGGCTTCGGTGTAATATTGTACAAACGAAGCATCTTTATTTTTGATTACCAGTTGTTCAGCGGTAATCAAAGCATTGGCCTCGTCCTCGGTGAACATGACGGGGGGGAGCTGATAGCCTTCCATCATGGAATATCCCCTCCCTTCTTCCGTTACAATGGGAACGCCAGACTTTTCCAAGGTCCGGATATCGCGGTATATGGTCCGGATACTTACGTTATGCTTTTCAGACAACATTTTTGCGGTAACCAGCCTAGAGGATTGAAGTTGGGTCAAAATAGCTGTAAGTCTGGAGAGCCTGGGTTTTTGTTCCATTCCATTTATGGGAATTACATCATTTTTTGTAAATGTAGTTATTTCGATTTTTGGAATATGCTGGGAACACCACTGAGGTGATACAAGCTTAAAGTAACAGAAAACAAGGAAATTAGGGTAAAACCCTAAAATCGACCCAGGACAGAATGCAAAAGAGGAGTTATGCCTTAGAAGTGAGCGATTTGAAGAAAACAAATCCAAAACCTAGGAACAACATCAAATGAAAGGGAAACAGTCCGAAATCATTTAAGGGCACGGCACTGTACATACCAAATAGGAAATAAATCATTAAAGCGAACTCAATGACCATATTTGGGGAGAGTTTTTTTGCTAAGTATTTGTTGCCCTTCCAACTATCGGTGAGACTGTTGATATTGAATTTCGGAGTTCGAACAAACTCGCTGCGTTTACCCATATGACCTTCTAAAACGGCAATGGAGTTGTGTAAAGAAAACCCTAAAGCGACAGAGAAAAAAGTAAAGAACAATTTAATGTAGTCCACAAAATTATCAAAACTACTGCCTTGTATACTTTTATACGTGAACCAATAACAAATAAATAGGATAATTGTGCTTATGATAAAGAAACTGGTCACTTGAAAGATCCAGCCCAAATGCCCATACGTGTTCTTGATGTACAACATGGGGATACTCAACAAAGCAACGATAAATACGCATAAGAACATGGAGCTGTTCAATAAGTGCATCACCCCATGAAATTTGGTTCGGAAGGGAATATTTTTAGCGGTAATGACACTCCATACCGTTTTTCGGAAATTTTCCGCACCACCTTTGTTCCAACGGAATTGTTGGGAACGCGCAGCGCTGATGACCACGGGAAGCTCTGCTGGAGTTTCAACATCTTCCAAATATTTGAACTTCCAATTTTTTAGTTGTGCTCTGTAGCTCAAATCTAAATCTTCGGTCAGGGTATCACCTTCCCTATTACCGGCATCCAGAATGCACTCTTTTCGCCAAATACCGGCGGTACCATTAAAATTGATGAAATGTCCTTTGGAATTTCTACCCACTTGCTCCAAGGTAAAGTGGGCATCCAGAGCAAATGCTTGGATTCTTGTCAGTGTAGAATAATCCCGATTAATATGCCCCCATCGCGTTTGGACCACGCCAATTTCCTCATCCTTAAAATAGGGGACCGTTTTCTTTAGCCAATCACTTTCCGGGAGGAAATCTGCATCAAAAATGGCAACATATTCTCCTTTTGCAATTTCCAGGCCCTCTTTTAAAGCCCCTGCTTTAAAACCTTGGCGGTTCTCCCTTCGTATGTGGTGTATGTCCAGACCAGACCGTTGAAGCGACTCTATTTGCTTGGCAGTGTCCTGAACGGAAGCATCCGTGGAATCATCCAAAACCTGTATTTCCAATTTACTTTTGGGGTATTCTATTTTCGCAATATTGTCCAAAAGGCGTTCCATAACGTACTCCTCATTGTAGATGGGAAGTTGTATGGTGACAAACGGAATTTCCTTGGGGTCCAGCAGGTTGAACTTCGGCGCTTCATCATTTTGTCTCTTTTGGGTCAAGTAATTTATCAAGAGATTCAACTGGGAGAGGCTGTAGAAAAAAATCAATATCAGCGCTGTACTGTAAATGGCAATGATGATGAAAGCAATTGTTAGTCCCATTATCTCAAACTGTATTTAAAGATCCAACCCAAAATTTTTATGCCAGCAAATATAGTACCTTTTACGGTTCCTGAAACTTTTGACACTCCAATTCTTTGTTTATAACGTACTGGTACTTCGATATATGACATTTTCTGCTTTAAAATTTTCAGTTGCATTTCCACGGTCCAGCCATAGGTCTTGTCCTGCATGTCCAATGCTTTGAGCTTTTCGTACTTAATGGCCCTAAATGGTCCTAAATCCGTAAATTTTGCCCTGAAAAACAAGCGCATCAAGAAAGTGGCCAGTTGGTTGCCAAAAACCTGTTGTGGGGTCATGGAACCTGGTTCGCGAAGTGCTTTTTTTCGCGCACCGACCACAAAATCGATGTTTTTCTCCAGTATGGGGGCCACTATTTTATCCAGTTCCTCTGGATAATCTGAATAATCCCCGTCCATAAATACGATGATATCCGGCTTTTTGGATTGTTGGTCCACATATTCCATACCTTTTAAACAGGCAAATCCATACCCTTTTCTACTTTCGGCAAGAACTGTGGCCCCTGACCGTTTTGCTTTTTTTGCAGTATCATCTTTAGAGCCATTATCTACAACGATGACCTCGGAAGCGGAGTTTGGGATTTCTGCAATGACCTGAGCAATGGAATCCCCTTCGTCAATGGCGGGGATGATCACCTTTATATCTGCCATTTATTTTAAGTCGGAAAGTTTGTTTTCTTTCTTGAAGCTACGGAAATCATACCATTCCTTTATTTTTTTTCCGTTGCTATATTTCTGGGCTGATTTTAGCTTCTCATTTTTGTATTTGAGACAATACCCATTTTTGATTCCCTTTTGCAATTGGCATTTATGGTTGATTTTTCCATTTTCATCATAAAACAACCACCACTTCACCATGTTTCCTTTTACATAATGGCCTTCCATATCAAGTTTTCCGTCTTTTGTATAAAAATACCAATATCCCACTTTCTGATTGTTCCTAAAATGACCTTGTTCCATGATTTTCCCGTTCGGAAAGTAAAATTTCCAAAAATTCTCTTTGGAACTTCCCTTTTTCCAGCCTTGAGCTTTAATCTGACCATTTTCATGATACTCGCGATGGTACTCTTTCTTTAGGGAAACAGGCGAAGCAAGAAAAACGAAAACCAGTAAAACCCGAATCATTTTATTTTGAATTCACTAATTTCATTAAGTCGACATCGTTCCCCAACAGCACTTGATTGCTATCAATTCTACCTTTTAAAGGACCATTTTCGAGTTTTAGAACTCCTCTGGGACATACGGCGGAACATATTCCGCAACCCACGCAACTGGAACGTACAATGTTCTCTCCTTTTTGTGCATAGGCACGTACATCGATACCCATTTCGCAATAGGTAGAGCAATTCCCGCAAGAGATACATTGACCGCCATTTGTTGTAATCCGGAATTTGGAGAAAAGGCGTTGCTGGAAACCTAAAATAGCTGCCATTGGGCATCCAAAACGGCACCACGGACGATTTCCTAAAATAGGGTAGAATCCGGTTCCGATTACTCCCGAAAATATACTACCGATCAAAAAGGAATAGGTTTTGCGAAGCGTACCGGATTTGAAAAGAAACACATGACCATCATTGCTGAAAAAATGAAAGGCAATCAAAGCCATGATAATTATAAAGTACCCTATGGCACCAAATTTCGCATCTTTTTTGAACTCATCCCTTTTAAATAGCATCACCAATGCGAAGATGGTGGTCAGCAGTACGGCAACCCCAATCAGAAATGTGGTTTTGGTAAGCCAATATTTACTAGAATCATTACCGAGATAAGAGTAGATTACCGCTGTGGTCATAAGGGTGACAAAGACAACGACACTGTGGATGACCCAACGCTCAATCTTCCATGCTCGTAACGATTTATCGCTCAGCTGCCTAAAAGGGTCTCCCACGGTTTCAGCAAGTGCCCCACAACCGCATACCCATGAACAGTACCATCGTTTACCATATTTGTAGGTGAGTATGGGCGATATAACAAAAATTAGGAGAATCGAGAAAATCAACATGGCAAAGCCGATGTTACCGGAACTTAAAAAGCCTTTAATGCGATAACTTTCAAAATTATAATAGTTCAATGGCCACATCAACTTAAGGTCCAGGTAAGGAATATTACCACCGTCGACTACCTTATGCCCGTTCAAACGGGCCATGAATTCCGGAATCAAAAACGCGAAGGACAATTGAAAAAACATCACACTGAACGTTCTGATGCGCTCATACCGATTGTGGCGGTATTTCCAAAGAAATTTAATCCCAAAAGCCAGAATACCCACGGTGTAAAGCGTTCCATACACGAACCATTGGCTCGCTGGATTACCACTTAATATACGGCTCAGGGGGTCGAACAAAGCTATTATTCCTTTGTTGTCCCCATCCTTTACCAATCCCAAATACTCCGGGTAGAAATAAAGGACGATGTAAAAACCGGTAAGGGCAATGCCCACGATCCACCCCCAAAACCCAAGGCTTGAAACCGACTTGAACCAAACCCCGTCATTTTTAATGCCCGGATGTTTGTGCATATAGGCCTCCCAAGCAAACCAAACGGTGCCCGATACGATGCTCAACATGGCAACAGAAAACCAAAATGACTTGTTGGGGAAACTTAGGTTGAAAGCTGCCAACAAAACAATGGATAGGCCAAACATACCTATCAATACGGCCAATTTTTGTTTCCAACTCATGGTGACAGGGGGTTGGCCGGTAAGGGCCATGCTCCTGTCGTAGGTAGGTGGGTTGTCCAGTTCAACGTCAATAGAATTCATAATATTGGTATTGTTCGTGGTTAGACGAAAATTCTCTTCAAACTTTTCTTTTTGGGTCGAATTGATTTTCCGTTATCCAAATTGTATTTTGCCAGAATATCCTTTTCGTGATGTCTGTAGAATTCGGGATCAAAGTTGGCATCCGCTAGATGCTCCATTATGTGGTCTACGTTGCGTTCTTCGGTAAGCCATCTATCAAATACTTCATGGCGCATGCGAATACCGAAGGTGTTGATACCCAAAAACTGTTCTGACTCCTTGTGGAAAGCAACGGTTATGCAGATGTTTTCTGAAGGATGCCTCCAATGAAAATGTGCTTCATAGTCTTTTCTTCCTCTTTTGGAAAACACCCAGCCGTAGGTTTGGTACTCAATATCCAAAAACTTGGCCGAGTTGAACCAATGTCCTGGTTTATACTGTATTCTATTACCACAGATGGTCTGTGCCACCGTTTCTCCCATCATTCTGCCGGTGTACCATACTGCCTCGATAGGTCTTCTGTTGCCAATGCCCTCATGCTGTTCGGCGCAATCACCGATCGCGTAAATATCGGGGATATTGGTTTCCAAATATCGATTTACTTTAATACCTCTTCCCAATTCTATCCCAGAATCCTTTAAAAAATCTATGTTTGGGGATACCCCCGCAGTTAAGCCGACGAGGTCACACGCAATTTCCTCTCCAGTTTCTTCAACGATTATGGATTTTGCCCGTCCATTTTCATCCGGAACAATTGCTTTCAGATTGGTGCCCAATCGCAGGTCGATATGATGGTCTAAAATATGTTCACTTATCATGGCAGATTCGCCATCAGGAAGCACTCCGTTCCAAAAGCTTTTCTCTCGCACCAAAAAAGTGACAGGAATATCCCGGGTGCGTAACATCTCCGCCATTTCAATCCCAATTAGTCCACCCCCGACGATGACCGCTCTTTTGCACACATTCTTATTTGGGGCATTTATTTCCATTAGGTCCAAATCCTGTTTCGAATACAATCCCTGAACCCCAGGCAAATCCTGACCGGGCCATCCAAATTTATTGGGTTTGGACCCAGTGGCCAAAATGAGTTTGTCATAGGCCAAGATTTCGGAACCGTCAAGTATGAGTTCTTTTTTGGACGTATCTACTTTGGATACGTAGGCTTTCACTAGTTCAATCCTGTTCTTTTTCCAAAACCAATTCTCGTACGGTTGGGTATGTTCAAACTTCATATGGCCCATGTAGACGTACATCAAGGCGGTTCTGGAGAAGAAATAATCGGTTTCCGCGGAAACTATAATGATTCTTTTGTCAGAAAGTTTCCGGATGTGTCTTGCGGCAGAAACACCGGCAATGCCATTACCTATGATGACTATGGTATCCATTTCACAATTCTTGGTTAGGGAATGTGTCGTTACTAAATATAAGAACTTATCATATACCATTTATTTAGAAAGATTATAAATTCCATTAAAGAAATTTATGGGGTTTGACGTAAAACCTATGAACTAATGAATTGATTATTAAAATCTTAAATTAATCTTAAAAGTTTAACATTCCTGTATGGTGGGAATTAAGGTGCCGACAGAAACAGCAGTTTTAATTAAGGAAAACCATACATGATGAAAGCACATAAAACACTGATCACTCTCTTTATCTTGACTTTTTTCCATTTGGGATTTGGTCAGGAGACCGAAGATTTTTTTAAGAAAGCAGAGACCTTCTTTTCCACTTATGTATCAGATGGAAGGGTAGCCTATGATGCCATTCAATCTAACCCTGCCTTGTTGGATGAGCTCTTGGAACTGGCCAGGTCTATACGTGTGTCCCAAAACGATACAAAAACCTACCAGGCTTTTTGGATCAATGGATACAACCTATCGGTAATCAAGGGAATCGTTGAGAATTACCCCATTAAATCCCCATTGGATAAAGCCGGTTTCTTCGATAAGAAAACCTATGATATTGGCGGAACAAACACCACCTTGAACGATATCGAGAATAAACTACTGCGTGCGGTATTTCCGAAAGAATCCCGTTTCCATTTTGTCCTGGTATGCGCAGGTCTGGGATGTCCGCCAATAATTGATTCAGCCTATGTTCCGGCCAAGTTGGAAATGCAGTTACAGCAACAGACGGAGTTGGCCCTGAACAATCCCAATTTTATACAGGTGAAAGGTAAAAAAGTAAACCTTTCCCAGATTTTTGAATGGTACACCCAAGACTTCACCCAAGGTGGTAAAAGTTTAATTGAATACGTGAACCAATATCGCACTGAAAAGCTGGACCCAAAATCAAAAGTGGGCTACTACAGTTACGATTGGGCCTTGAATGAAACCAAATAAAGAATTTAAAAGCTAGTCAACAATTATGAAAACGACACTAAAAAATACGATTTGCTCTATTTTGCTTCTTTTTGTAGCAACCCTGATTTCTGCTCAAGATACTGACCAACAAGGGAGCAATATTCAGAACCTTACACCATCCAAACTTATTGGAAAAGGACAATGGGACATAAAATGGTTCAATAATATTTACACAGAAACTGAAGATACCTTTAACGGCGATATTCCCAGGAACACCTTTTTTACTTCTACCCTTGATGTTTTTACAGGGGTGGGCGAAAATCGAAGGGTAAATCTTGGCGTTCTTTTGGAATTTAGGTCAAATACCATAGGAGGCCGCGGAGTCTTTGATTTTTTATCCTTTGATGGGGAAGAAGGAACTGCCAGATCGGGTTTCACCTCGTTCGCACCGGCAATAAAATTTACCCCTTTTGCCAACGTTAACAATTTCTCGGTTCAAAGCGCATTTTTTATTCCTTTGGTGGACAATGAAACGGAAAACAATGTCTTTTTAGATCAAAATGGGTTTACTTGGCAAAATCGGTTTTTCTACGACTATTCATTTGCTCAAGGCAAATGGCAGTTGTTCACGGAATTGAACACCGAATTCAACTTCGGCAATGCAGAGGACAGTTTTGCCAATAATAGTATCCGCTTGATACCAGGAGCCTTTCTAAGTTACTTTCCCAGCTCTAAATTCACGGTTTTGGGTCTTTTGCAACACATTCAATTGGTAGATATTGGGGGTACTGAGTTTTCGCAAGACCTAACGGCCTATGGGGGTGGTGTAAAGTATCAATTGACCAAGGAATTGAACATTGAAGGATTGTACACCAACTTTTTCAGGGGGAACGATACAGGACTGGGACAAACTTTTAACATAGGTTTACGAGCAGTTTTCTAGCCTAAACGAGGCATAAAAGTCTAAATTAGAAGTCTTAATCAATCAAACTATGAAGAAATTAGGACTTCTTTTTTTGTGTTTGCTCCAGTTTTCCTGCAACAGCCAAAAAAAAGAAAAAATTAATGGGGTCAGTTTTGTAGGGTCACGGGAAAAAGTCGACCAAAACCATATAGACCCTGTTTTACAAGTTAATGCCAACTATGCTGCGGTGATGCCCTTTGGCTTTTCCAGAAGTCTGAGCTCCCCCAAAATCATTTTTGACACGGATAGACAATGGTATGGAGAGACAAAAAAAGGGGCGAAACAGTATATCGAAATGTTACAAAGTAACAATATCAAGGTTATGGTGAAACCCCAAATCTGGATTTGGAGGGGCGAGTTTACAGGAGATATGCAAATGCAATCTGATGAAGACTGGAAAACCCTGGAGAGTTCCTATGAAGATTTTATCCTGACCTATGCGGAACTAGCCCAGGAAACCAAGGCGGAAATCCTATGTATCGGCACAGAACTGGAAGAATTTGTAAAGAATCGCCCAGGGTTCTGGCAAAGGCTTATTGTGAAAATTAAAAAGATTTACACGGGCAAGCTGACCTACGCGGCAAACTGGGACGAATACTCCAGGACACCGTTTTGGAGCGAACTGGATTTTATTGGGGTAGATGCCTATTTTCCACTATCTGAAGAGAGATATCCCAGTTTGGAGGAACTTAAGTCCGGATGGCAGCCTTGGAAGGACAAACTCGCCGCGCTGTCCCTTAAAATGGATAAGCCGGTACTTTTTACCGAATTTGGCTACCGAAGTATGGACTACACTGCAAAAAAACCTTGGTTGGTGGATCGTAATGAAATGGATGTTAACCTAAAGGCCCAAGCCGATGCCACCCAGGCCCTGTTTGATGAATTTTGGAAAGAGACTTGGTTCGCCGGGGGTTTTATCTGGAAATGGTTCATACATCACGATAGGTCCGGCGGACCGGAAGACAATCGGTTTACGCCGCAGAACAAACCAGCCGAAAGGACCATACGAGACTTTTATACCAAAAGCCGATGAGCAACCCAAAAGCGATATTTTCCATACTCCTTCTGGTGTTTCTTTCATGCTCTTCGGATGATGGAGGCGCTACCATTTTGGAAGGTAGCCGTTTGGACGAGATGTTGGCCGAAAGGGAAGTAGTTTTGGCCAATGTGATCGCCTGTGCGGCGAGCAATGTAGATCCCACCAAAGTCAGTGTTTTTCTTTATCCAAGACCCAACGCATCTAATATTCGTTATTACGAAACGGTTTCCGCGGAAGACGACAAAGATGATTTTTCAAATTACAGTTTGCGCGAGCCCCCTCTTTTTGATGTTTTTAATGGTTTTTTATTGCGGTATGAGGTTGAGCCGGAGCGGGAAAAGTGGGTCATCGTTACTTTTGAAGAAGGGGGGATGGTGCACGTTTCAAACCCCATACGGCTCAAACAGCTCTCCGGACCTACGGAATATCTATCTGATAATGTGATCGTAGATTTTTCAGAAGGAAATATGCCCCAGTTTACCTGGGTGGACGGCCAAATCACAGATTCCATAATTTATTTCCATGTGATATCAGATGCTGAAAATGAATTACTATCGGGTACCTACACTTTAGAAAGGCAATTCCAATATTATAAATTGGAGAATGTGGTACTCAATATCACCGAGGAAACCCCTCCGACATTAACTATGGATACCACCTACACTTTTACACTTTTGGCCGTTAGTGAGGACAATTGGGTGAATTTGTTCTCGGAAGTTCCATTTATAATTGAAAACTGAGGACTTTGACAACATTGATAATAAGGAATATGGATTTTTTAAAGTCAATACATTAGCTTTAACCAAAAGATACTGCCGTGATGCTTAAGGGCTTGGTAACCTTGATTGTATTTTGGTTCGCGTTTGTGGGCTACACGCAAACGCCAACGGTAAGTAGTTTGAAACTTCAAGGAAACGAACGCACCAAGTCCTCGTTCATAGAGAAAATAATTAAGTTGGAGCGTGGAGCCGTTCTGGATTCCTCTAAAATTGAGGAGGATATGTATCGGCTAAAACGCTTGCCTTCCATATCGCATGCCTATTATCAGGTTTTTCCATCCACGATCGAAAACCAATATGATGTAGTTTACGGCATAGAGGAGAATTTCACATTGATTCCCTTTGCCAGTATTTTTACTTCTAATGATGATGAGTTTGCCTTCCGCTTGGGACTTCAAGAGTTTAACGTTTTAGGAAGAAATATTACGTTGGGAGGTTTTTACCAGCGTGACATTTTTGATTCTTTTGGGGCGCACGTACGCGCTCCCAACATTTTTGGCCGAAAATGGGGTCTGGCCCTAAGCTACCAGGATTTGACTACCGAAGAACCTGTTTTTTTGGATAATGGCAGCGCAGATTATCGCTACAATAATGAATCCGTTGAAGCACTGGTTCTCTTTCAACTCAGCTTTAAAAATCGATTTGAATTTGGCATCAACTTTTTCACAGAGGATTATCAGTTTTTATCGGGGGATATGGACCCCAATGTACCTTTGGCACTTCGCGTAAACAAACACCTCTTAAAACTGCTCTATAATTATGACGCCATTAAATTTCACTACCAATATTTATCCGGTTTCAAAAGCGCTCTCAATCTACAATACGTGCAAAGTGACGATGGCAGACTCCCTGAATTTTGGATAGGTTTCAATGACTTTACCTACTTTTTAAGGGTGGGCAAACGAGGAAATTGGGCCAACCGGCTACGTTTGGGACTCTCGAGTAACATCGATACCCCTTTTGCACCATTTGCCGTGGACAACAACTTAAACATTCGCGGTGTGGGAAACATCATAGATAGAGGTACGGCGGCCATTGTCCTAAATACCGAATATCGGCATACGCTGATTGACAAAAACTGGTTCGTTCTACAGAGCAACGTCTTTATTGATGGGGGTTCCTGGAGAAATCCGGGAGGAGATTTCAGTGATTTCGGGGATGACCAAAATCTTAGAATTTATCCCGGTGCGGGGCTACGTTTTATACACAAGCGTATTTTTAATGCCATTTTTAGGATAGACTATGGATTCTGTATTACCCAAAATGCCTCCAGAGGTGTTGTTTTTGGTATAGGACAATACTTTTAATATGCTGTCATTCAACATTTTTTAGCATATTTGTAATGCATCCCAGCAAATTCATTACGTATGAAATCCAAACTCGCAATATTCCTGTGGGGTGCTCTTGTATGCTCTTCCCTGGCCCAAGAAAAAGTATATCAAGTTGTTGCTGAACCGGGCGATGGCATTTATTCCATCCTTAGAAAGCAGGGACTTGATCCGGTTGAAAATTATCAGGCATTTGTTACGCTCAATGCAAAAAACATAAAGGACGGTAGTTTTCTGCACGTGGGGAGATCCTATTACATCCCTTTCGCTGCGGATTCTTTTAAAAATATGGGTATACGGATCGTGCTGCCCATGGGGGAGGAAGAACCTATTTTTGAGGGAGATTTTGAAAAGCTATCCCGAAAGAGCAATACTTTAAAGAATGCGATTTATTATCTGATCACCGAAAATAGAGGAAATGCCACCAATGGTTTTGCTAAAGAAGTCGAATCCAATCTGACCCTAATGCTTCTGGAACATGGGGCCCAGGTATATGTTGTGGACGATAAAAGCCTATCTTTCCAGGATTTGTCCGAAGCGGGAGATTTGGAAAGGGACCTTATGGGAAGATATGTGGAAGCCATCAACAAAAAATATCTAAAACATGCCGGCAAATACCAACGGCTTCTCATCATCCGTTCCAATGGCGCAATAGACCGAAAAATGGATATTTCCGTATACCACCATAAAAAGAGCGAGGAAGGGCAACGACTGTCCCAAAATCTGAGGGAGGCGTTTCAGAAGCACAGTGTAAGAAGTCAATCCGTTGAGGACGTTGAGGCTGTTTTTCAAGAGAGCAACATGCTCTATTTGGTAAAAAACGTTTTGCCTGCGGTCAGTCTTATGGATCTCGATGGGACATCCCGAGAATCAAAGGCAAAAAGTATTGAAGTTTTGACCAACAAAGATGCACTTGCCAAATGGTTGGCCAATGGTATTTCGAAGGACTATGCTGATTTGGAAATTGAGGAAGAATAAGACGAAGATGTTTACCTATCGGACGGTTTAGGTCAAAATGTTTTTTTGATAATAGCGATATAGTTCTTCCGGTCCGGCACCCAGATAATTTTTTAAGTGGATCATTCCAAAATGGAACTGTACTTTGAACCATCCTTTGTCGCGATATTTCCTCGCGGAGGTTACCACATAATTGGGCAGCACCTTGAACTTTGTTTCTGCATACAAACGCTGAATAAATTCGGTGTCTTCATAAATGAAGTACTTTTCGTTAAATCCCTTTGTGTTCTCAAATACACTTTTTTCTATAAAAAGTGACTGATCACCGCCTCTGCATAAGGTATGGTTGATTCGGGTGAGCCATCCGAAAAAGCGCAACATAGGATGTTTTGAGTCAAATTTCATCCTAAAACAACCGGCTTGGTTTTCTTCAGCCACAGCTTTTAAAATCAAATGGTCAAAACCCTTTGGGGGATATGTATCAGCATGTAAAAAGTAGAGAATGTCCCCTTTGGCTTCTTGAGCACCCCGGTTCATTTGTTTAGCCCTACCCCTTTGCGAAAAGATGACAGTTGCCCCCTCTTGTTTTGCAATTTCGACAGTCCGGTCCGAACTTCCTCCATCAATACACATGATTTCCAATACCTGTGATGTGGTAGTATTTGACTTGAGGTGCCGTAGCACCTGTGCCAGGCACTTCTCTTCATTCAATACAGGAATTACAATGCTTATTTTTCGATTATTGTACTTCATTTAAACTCCAATCATAATCCAAATAATCAATATCAGCTTTTGTGTCTATGGGGTTGTTTAAATAAGGGTTGATATATTCTATAAGTGAGGTTTCCCTTGTAAAATCTCCCTTGTACCATTTGAAGATTCTGGAAAGTTCCGCCTTATCTCTTTGAAAGCGATTTCTTTTGACGTCATTTACAAACTCAACTGTGGCCTTTGATAAAAGACGTTCCATATTTTGTGGCGTAAAAGCAGTGTTTAAAAGTTTGGGACAGGAAAATGATGCACAATTGATGGCAAAATGAATTCGGGGTTCTTCCATTTTACGAAGTATTTCATGTTCAATAGCATTTAAAGAAGTGGTGGTATTGCCCACTAAAACCCATTTTTTCTTCCATCTGTTGGGGATATCCTTAATACTTTTGGTAGGATAATTATCCAAAATGAGCTTGACCGTGGCCGCATTGTACAAATTAATATAGTAGGCCAACTTTTCATTCTTTGTCCAAGAATCAGAGGGAGAATTTTCGGCGAGTGTCATAAGGTAGCTGTCCAAGGATTCAGTGTCCTTCCCGAACCCCTTGTAATCCACATTCCCCGAGTTGTCCACATATTCCTTCAACAAACTGTCCCAAAGACCATGTTCAGGGCTTTTTTCTGCAGAGTGGGTTTGCAGAACTGCTGTCTCAGAAAGTGCAGATTGATTTATGGATTTTGAATTACAGCTCAAAAAAACTGTAATAAGTACAGTATATCCCCAAAAATTCATAGCAATAGGTTTTATGGAACATTATACAGGAAGAAAGTCTGAAAAAAAGGGCAAAACTTTCATTTTGCCCTTAAAAATCTTTAACAACAGCCTCCACCGTTATAGTGCCAGGTACTTTCGCTAATGTGAATTTCATCTGATGCCCGCCCCAAAGCATCCGCGGTTTTGTCACAGACCGCCAAAGGCTGGTTTTGCAAAAGCACATGGCCTTTTTGATCATCAAAGTATTCGGAATCTCCATAATAAATGGCGGTTTTGCCAGTAAAGATGCAAGGTCCATCAGGAGGCATTGGGTCCTTAATAGCTGCAATTTCTATGGATTCTATATGGATGAGCTCATCCGTGGGATAGTGGTTCGGGCTCAAAACACGGTATGATTTTCTGGCGCGAATTTCAATGGTACCAAAACCAGCATCGGTCAATACCTTTACGTAATCTTTTATCGGAATGCTACCGCTCAAACAAAGGGCACGTAAGCGATCATCGTTCCGTAATGCATCACCCATGGGTTGCTCGCAAGTTGGATCGCTCATCACCAGTCTTCCGTGGGGTTTGAGGACGCGATACATTTCTGAAACCGCTCTTTTCAAATCCTCTATCTTAAAAATGTTAAAGAGGCAGTTTTGCGCCGCCACGTCGATACTTTCATCTTCAACTGGTAAGTTGAGCGCATCCCCCTTCACTAAATTAACGTACTCGCTTTTAAACCAATCGTTTTCACTTTCGGCAATTTTAAAATTGTTTTTTGATGCTTCCAACATCTCGTCTACGGTATCAACGCCAGTGACACCGCCTACTTGTCTGGAAAAATAGGAGAACTGTAGCAACTCCATTCCCCCGCCAACACCCACATAGAGGACTTTGGGGTTGTCCACCAAATCCTGGGCAGATACGGTGCTACCACAGCCATAATTCATTTCCTGCATAATCTTGGGAATGGACAATCCGGGGAACTGCCAAATTGGATTTGTGGTACAGCATAGTCCAACGTCAGGGGTCAATGCCGCCTCTTTGTACAAATCTTGGGTAGCGTCTAAATAGCTCATATTTCTTTGATTAATTCTTTGAATAATTTGATCATCTTCGGTTCTGTTTTGCCTGCGATTTCAATAATCTCCTGAATATTAATCGGTTGAAGATTATCTGGGTCGCATTCATCTGTCAACACGGAAACCGCTACAATGGGTAGTCGTAAATGATTGGCGACAATTACTTCAGGGACCGTACTCATGCCCACCGCATCCGCACCGAGGGTTTTCAACATGCGGTATTCCGCTTTGGTCTCCAATTGGGGTCCCACTACGGAAACGTAGACCCCTTTCTGAAGTGAAATGGCTTCTCGAGTGGCGATTTGTTCTATCTTTTGCCGCATGTGCACATCATACGGTTCACTCATATCCACAAATCGGTCCCCAAATTCCACTACGTTTTTGAAAGCAAGTGGCGAACCTCCCTGCAGATTTATGTGGTCTTCGATAAGCATGATATCCCCTTTTTTGTAGTTCAAGTTGATGGCTCCCGCCGCATTGGAAACAAACAAATGTTTTATCCCAAGTCCATGCATTATGCGTATGGGGTAGGTAATGTCCAAAAAGTCATACCCCTCGTACAAATGGAAACGCCCTTGCATCACTACCACTTTTTTCCCCTCTATGGTACCGTAGATAAGCTTTCCCGAATGAAATTCTACAGTGGCCAGTGGGAAATAGGGAATATGGTTGTAATGGGCCTCAACCCCATCTTCAATTTCATCCACCAACTGACCCAATCCGGTTCCTAGTACAATGCCGATTTCCGGAGCTTCAAATCCTTTTTTCCTAAGGTATTGTAAAGATTCCTCTACTTGTTTTTTAGTCATTTTTTACGTGTTTTAAAAAAGGTCTGAACGCATCTTTGTCCTTGATGTCCTCGTAATGATCCACATCATTTTTTTCCGGCATTAAAAAAACACGTTCATTTTTAAGGTTTTCCAAGGTATCGCTTAGAACGGATTCAGTACCCCAGGATTTATTTTGGAAGAGTTTGGGAGTCTCTTGTTTCATTCCCAAGAGATAATACCCTCCATCTTCGGCAGGACCAATAACATAATCGTGGTCATCCAGGCGGGAAAAAGCGGTTTCCAAATCAGTAGTTGACATATCGAACATATCACTGCCAATGATAATGATTTTTTTAAAGCCCAAATCAAAACCATTTGAAAAAGCATGCTGCATGCGACTCCCTAAATCTTGACCTTCTTGTAATTTTTTCTTGTAAACGGAATTATCCCAAACATCGTTTTCCCAAATGGTCTCGGAATAATAAACGAACTTCGCTGCGTGCAGGTTTCTCGTGAAATTTACGGTATGGTCCAACAAAAATTCATAGACTTTCAATGCTGCGGAGTTGCCAATTCTGGCGGCAAGTCTGGTCTTGCATTTACCTAATTCAGGATTTCTGGTAAAAATGAGGAGGAGATTAGTTCTTTTGGGGGTCAATGGTCTTTTTTTTGAGTTGAATAGATTTTCTTTCCGTTGGTCAAAAGCGGTGCCCATTCCTTACCAAAAACATGTACTTTCTCGGTGGGCTAATATGAGTTATCATATACCGTGTAGCCAAGATTCTTCCATAGAAAAATGCCTCCATATAGATTTTTGACATTGGTGTATCCCCCTTTTTTTAACTTTACCCCGATGACTTCCGATCGCACGCCCACGGAACAATATACGACTAAAGGATGTTCCTTTTCGGGTATAAGGGAAGTTATACGCTTCAAATTGAATGAATTATATCCAACCCAAATGGCATCTTTAAGGTGACTGGTCTCAAATTCCTCAATTTTTCGGGCATCCAATAGAAAGACATTTCTTTCTTTTTTCAATGCTCCGGGCGAGATGTACGCTACAGAACCGTTATTGAACTTTTTTAGGGTCCCATCAATTGTTTCTTGGCAGGATAAGGCTAAAATAAAGCCGAAAATAAAGAGAAAGAAAAATGACTTTTGCATATCTTCAAAAATAAATACTGGGTCCAATATATGCCGTATGGAAGTCAACAAATATGCTATTAAAGCGTAAACCTTCACTTTTTTGTAGGATACCGGTAACGTATCCATTATCAAATAGGATTTATGGAAAAGATAGCTCCTGTCTTGTTTCACAGGATCAATATCCTAAATGAGAATATCTTGGTTTTTTCTTGTCCCAGTTGGGTCGATATCAGATCTGACCTATAGTTACCGCAAAGGATATTATGGCGATAAGGTAAGCGCCATTTGGGTCAAGGAGGCCCAGACCGATAGCTATCAAAATGTTTTGGCAACTACCGATACGCCCATTTTCTACTCTGATATTATCAAGAACACGTATGCGTCAACGGTAGATTTCGCTATGACGCTGTGGGTGGATGTTGATTTGTTGAAAGCCTTGACACGTTAGGATAGCGAATTGGGATTTACCGATCAGATGGTTTGGCATATCCTTGAGATAAAACAGTAGTATGAAAAAAGGGAAACTTGACGTTTCCCTTTTTTTGGTTGGTTGTTGTGCAATATAAATGAGACTCTAATTTGGGGCGATACCGTCGATTCTTGATTGATGCATGTTTTGTTTCAACTCAAGTATTGATGTAAGCTGCTAATCAGGGCATAAATAGAACATGCCACCACCAAATACCAAAATGCATATCCTATTTTTTCTTCTACAGTGTTCATTTTTGGGTAATTGTTATGTTTTAAATTCTGATTACACTTCGAAGATAAAGAAAAGTCAACGTGGATTTTTGAGCTTATTTATTGGTTGTAGGGAAAAAGATATGGTTGGTAAAAAACGCATGATAAATGGAATTTAGACCGGTAAGCTTTTCAAATGCACACATTGAATATCCTGATGGTTTCAACCTTTAAAAACGCGAGAAAGTATTTAACTTGCCCCTGGATGGATATTAAGAATTTTGATCAAACGGTTGCTAAGCGTATGCGAAGTTGGGGGATACCCGCAGTGCGTATTTCCTTTGCTATTATCTTTTTTTGGTTTGGCATTCTAAAACCTTTTGGATTATCCGCTGCGACAGATCTTTTAAAGGCTACCGTAGCCTGGCTGCCTTTTGGCGACCCAGATACTTGGTTGGTACTCATTGGTTGGTGGGAGGTGGTTATAGGCGTTACCTTTTTATTCAAACAAACCACGCGTATTGCCATAGCGCTGCTCTTTTTGCAAATGGTAGGTACCTTTATGCCCTTGGTATTTTTGCCAGAAGTTACTTTTCAGAATGGCAATTATCTGTTACCCACCCTAGAAGGACAATACATTATCAAGAATGTTATGATCATCTCGGCCGCATTGGTCCTAGGTGGAACGTTTTATCGAAGCAAGTCCAGAAACCCATTAAAAAATGTAGAAAGAACTAAATAGGATTGAAAAGACGTGTTTAGACCAAAGGAGTGCCCTTTAACCGCTTTTCTATCTTCTTCTTTTTTTCGGTGAGGCTTTTCATGACGTCCATGAGTTTGGAGTCCTTTGTTTTCTTATAAATTTCGTTTATGGAAAGTATCAATTGCTTTGCCTCTCTTGAAGCTTTCACACGGTCACTGGTCGACATGTGGCTCAACGTCCTATTGGAAAACTCCTCTGCCTGTGCTAATAACTGTTCGGTCATTTTTCTTTAAAATTAGTCCTAATCAGGTAAATATAAACCTTAGTTTGATATTTAAAACTTATTGAACCATTCATTTTACATATTTATGAAAATGTTAAGAATCGGTAGGAGTATTCTTGCGCCACAACCTAAAAAAATGCATGTTTCCGAGTTCTTTGATCCGTCAATCCAAAAAGGGCATTCGTCAATTTTAACGAGAATTGTACTTTTTTTTGGTTTTGCTTAGTTGTATCAAAACAAGAGCATATGACACGAGAGACCTTTAAAGCTGAATTGAAGACGTATCTGATAAAATATTTAAAAGCCTTTCTTCGGGAAATGGAAGGAGTAGAGATGCGTGCCTTTGATATCGGCATTTTTCCATGGTACGGATATCTTTATTTTTCATTCCTTCCCACAAAAGAGTATAATGAAAATGGGAACAACCTCTACGCAGAGGATTGGGAGTATTGGAATTTTAATGATGAGTCCGATTATGGGCATAGTTGGTGGATGCAGGAAAACAATTTTAACATCTTCAATACCAAGGAAGAAAAGGAAGCAGGAGAGGCGTATTTTAGAATCTGCGGAGAATTATTACATAATGAAGAAGTTTTGAACGTTTTTAAGGATTACAATTTGTCCGAAGATTTTCAATTTTTGGTGTTCAATCCTGATAAGGCCACACGAAACGACCGCACCAATTACTACTTAAAAGTAATGCCCTGACCACAACCCAATAGTTTCCAGACACATCGCTTTACATCTTCCTTTGTCCCTGTTTTAAAGGTGCTC
>NZ_CAKZYF010000126.1 GCF_937884665.1 uncultured Allomuricauda sp.
AAAACCTTGTTGCGAATGGCAAGCTGACCAGCACTTAATGCTGAACATACGGTTTTGATTATAACGCCTCTTGGTCCATAAATATTTTTTCTCTTACACGCTGAAGTACCCCTTTGTGCAATATTAGAAGCGAATAGGGCATATTCATTACTAAGGTCTGTTTCTCTCTTTTTGGATTCATTTATTACGGTAGATTCTCGAAAGTGAACTGGCAAACTAAAATTTGTAAAGATTCTCTGTCCTTGGTTATAGACCCCGAGATTATTTGCAATCAAGTAGGACAACATGAAAAGCATTCGGCGTTGGACACTTTGCCTGTTCACATAGCTAATATGTTGATTAACCAACCCTTGAAATTCATTATTCGCATGATATAAGCGATAGTTATTAAGCCCATCTAGTTGTTTTTGTATTCCCCCAAATTCGTAATGCTTCTTTGCAAAATCGTTTACAGCTTTTTCGTAGTAGCTGTTGAATTGATGCTCTTGAACCACGTTTCGCAAAAGATATCCGTTTCTTAACCGCCTGTTCTTGAACTCATCGCAAATTCCACCTTTAATTGAGGTGCATTTAGATTCCCTCCATACGTTTAGATCTAGGATTTCTCTTTCAATCGGCATTTTCTCATCAATAAGTTTATCCTGCCTCGACCTCAAAGGGTCGATGACGTTAGCAAATGTTCGATTTCTTGAATAGCCTACCCACTCTTCGAAAAATCCTCTCTGTGCCGCACTATAGTTTGGAAAAGTTCGTCCCAGCTGTCGCTCTATTTCTCTTTCAAGTGCGAACTCTTGTTTCTCCACCCACTTCCTGATTGCAGCTTCTTGTGCGCTTTTAAATTCGTTATTCAAACTTTGTACCAGTGCAAATGCCGTATATGCTAGAACAAAAGTGAAATCCTCACTTGAGCCTCCTCCACCAATGGGGTTGCCATAAATATCAACAAGGTCATCGTCGAGATAAATCCCATCTCCGCCGCCAGGTCCCATAGGTTGATCATATGGCCTGAACTGGGCCGTGGTATGATTCACAGGATAGAGGAAAAAAAGTCCGAATATTAGTATTAATAGATTCTTCATGGCAACGGTTATTTCTTGATTAGTATTTTGTTCTCGGTAATTCCATCAAATTTGATGGTGAGTAAGTAACTACCAGGGGTTTGAGGAAGATCAAGTATTTCTATGGTGTTGTTCCCTTCTGCTCTGATACCTGAAAAAACGGAATTCCGATAACTGTTGGTTCCATAGTATTCCCGTATGTCGAGACTAACGTTAGCCTCATGGGGAAGCTCGAAGTTGACCAGCAAGTGCTGTTCAATGGGGTTGGGATATACCTTAAGGAAATCGGATGCTTGTTCTTCGAATGCAGCTATCGCAGCTTCACTTATTTTTGGTTTCTTTCTAAGCAATATCAATATCGGGTTGGCTGGTTCCTCCCAAACTGGTAGAAAAGCTTTCAATCTACCCACTAGAACTGTTTGGCCATTGTAAAAGAGCTCTCGAAGTTCGATGCTCTTGATTTCATTCATCAAATGTGTGAAATTCGGGTAATCAGTGAATTTCTTCTTAATTGGAATATTTAGGCTGGAGAATTGTAGCAGCCCAGCACTGTAGGTGGCACTAGCACTTGATACACTATCGCTAATTTTCAACGTTGCCTTGAAATTTACTGCATTTGACATTTCCAAGCTTACCGGCAACACTCGGAATACCTTGTTCTTTGACCAATCCAATTCAATGTATTCACCTTCCCATGTACCATCTAACATTTTGCTGTCAGGAAAACTATGAAAACTTCCTAGTCCATGGATTTCGCTTACGGAAGATTGGGCAATAAAATCCTTGAATCCCTCGCTAGACTCCGTAGGTGAAATTGATTCTTCAAATTGTTTCAATAACACCTCACTATTGTACAACTTGTTGGCACGAAGGATTTTCAACGCCTTTGATTTGTTCGCCTTACGCCCAAGTCCGAAAAATTCCATCTTGGCCCTCCAGTGCTTTGCGATAGGTTCGCTACTTTTCTTGAACCAGTTGTACGCCTTTTTGTAGTCTTGGGGTACCGCCCCCATGCCTTTCAAATGAAAATATCCTACAGCATAGGCAGATTTTGTGTTGCCCAGGTCATGGGCTTTTTTAAAAGAGTTTCTTGCCTTTTTAAGGTTTTGGGATGTGCCAATACCATCTTTTTGCAGCATTCCCAAATAGTACATGGCATCGGCGTTTCCTGTTTCGGCAACACTTTTGACTTCTTTGTAAAGGGATTTGGATTCTTTGTGGTTTTGTTGTGGGCTGTACAGATAGTTCTCGACCTCCCGGAACAGTTCCTCATGGCCTACGGCGTCCTCTTGTGCAAATGTTCCCACAACCTGGAACAACACGAAAAGCAGGAATGAAAATGTAGTGGATTTCCTCATAGTTTATTGGTATTTGTTAATGGTAATGCAATCGTTTCCAATGTATGGAATACCTATGGGAGGGCAACACCGAAACCCCTTAGTTGCACTAAGGGATTGGCCTTGGTTTTTTAAAAAAAATCATTTTTTCGATGAACGGCAATGTTTTGTTCAAAGGCCCATATGTTCCTGTTGAACATTTTATGGTTCGCCCATCTGATTTTCAAAGGCCGCTATAATGTCATTGATGTTCGGAGAAGGAGCACCGAGTCTTTCGGCAAGCTTTCTCTTTCTGTATTCGATTCCCGAGACGGACATGTCCATCTGTGAAGCGATTTGGGGGATGCTGAACCTTTTCCTTAGAAGCCGGACCATTTGGACATCCTTCATGTCCAATTTATTGTTGGAATAGGGGTTGTTGCGAACAAAGTCGTTGATGGCCTTGCTGTAGACCAATTTACCTTCAAAAACCGAGAGAATGTCCTCTGCCGTCCTTGTATGGTCGATATCGCTCTTGACAAGGAATGCTGAAGGATTGATGGTATCTATAATATTATGGTAAAGGTATTTATCGGCAATCGAGGTGATGAAGATAATCTTGCATTTGGGAAAGTGGTCCCTTATCATAATCCCCAGCTCCAGGCCGTTTTTTTTGTCGTGCTTGCTTTTCTTGAGACGGTAATCAAGGATACATATCGTGGGTGTTACCGATGTAAGGGCCATCCTGCGTATCCTATTGAGGGCCTGCTCATAGGAATTGCAGACGTATGGCACGAAAGCATCAATTTTGTTTTGTTCGTGGAGCCCATTTAGGATAAAAATGTAGGCATCGCTCAAGGTCGGCTCGTCCTCGATGATTAGAATGCGTTTCACTTTAGGTGTGATTTGGAAGTACTTAACGTTTTTAGGGCTTGTTTTATTTTGGGCAATGTTCACCTCAAAGGAAAAAATCGCACCGCAATAAAACCCTCCCGTATAAGTTATTACCATACATTTTGTACATATGCTGCTCGTTCCCCGACATATTCGGAATGGACCTTTTTTTCGGGTTCCGTGTGCCGGGGGCCTCCGGTATGACGACCTTAACCTCTGAAATGTATTCCCGTTACATGACATTGCTTGAATTTGAAGGCCATCTTCGGCGAAAACTGGAAAAGTACGATAGGCCAAGGCCGTTTATCTCTGATGGTAACCCTCTTGAATGTAGGGTGTTCATAGTTGGAATAAACGCAGCAACCGAGATGCGCCAGGACTTCTGGAACTTCTGGCATAGAACTTCTGGATTCGATAAGGAAAAATGGCTGGAGGCCTATGTTCTTGAACGAAAGGAAAAACCCCTCAAGCCCAATAGAACACGTCGCAACAGACTGAGCAGTACAAGGCAAAGGATTGAATGGATCACGGAATCCATGAAACCAGTCAAAGCTTTGGAAACGAACCTTTTTGTAAAGGCAACGCCCACGGCCGATGAGCTGGACCTTGAGGACCGGAAGAGCTATATTTTTGAGTTTTTGCTGGACACCATAAGACCTGAGATCATTTTTATCCATGGAAACGAGGTAAGGGAATATTTTGAGGAGTTCTACAATATTGCCATTACCAAAAACAAAATGGGGTCTTTCAACATTATGGGAACCAAAACAAATGTTTTGGCCATGGACCACTTATCAAGGGGTTGGAGCAAAAAGAAATCAACGGATTTGGGAAAGACCTTGAGGGACCAAATAATAAGATAAGGTTCATGATTGATTGGGCCTTTTCTTCAAGGCCATTGGATGGTGTTTTGTCGAAAATCCGATTACCATAAAATCTTGTGCGCCGATTCTTTCGTATTTTAAGGTAAACCTACTTATCATGGAAAATTATATGACCCTTCTTACCTTTTTCTTCTTGTGCTTTGTGATTGGATGCATTTTCATTTATTTCTTTGCCGAGGGTTCCGAATAGACACGCTCAATCTTCCAGAAAACAGAAAGGGTAGGGATCTATTGCCTTCCCATTTTTCCATACTTCATAATGGATATGGTGGCCTGTGCTTTTTCCAGTACTTCCCACATATCCGATAATGTCCCCTTTATTTATGGTTTGGCCTTTCTCCACAACGAAAAGGTACATATGTGCGTATCGGGTGCTAAAGCCGTACCGATGCTCAATGAACACCTGGTACCCGTATCCAGAGTTAGACTTTATGG
>NZ_CAKZYF010000127.1 GCF_937884665.1 uncultured Allomuricauda sp.
GGGTCCACCAAATCGTTGGTCATATTGTTGGCTCTACTAAAATCACCATTCAATATTTTTCCCCAGTGCATCGGCAAAAAAACGAGCTTTTCACGAATATCAAAGTTGATTTTCGCTTTGACCTGAACGCTTCCGCGTCGACTTCTTACCATTACGCCGTCACCTTCTTTGATACCCAGAACGTAGGCATCTACCCGATTCATTTCAAGATATGGCGAAGGGATATGGGTCAGCAGTCGTTTTACTTTTCCTGTTTTGGTACGCGTATGCCATTGGTCGCGAACCCTTCCAGTGTTTAATATTAAGGGGTACTCACTATTGGTCTGTTCAGATTGGTTGTATAGTTTTTTTGGAGCATTAAAGTGGACTTTGCCGTTGGCGGTGAAATAGTTTTGGTCTTGAAACACCCTTGGTGTACCCGGATGGTTTTTATGGGGGACAGGCCATTGAAAACTGCCTTCTGTTTTCAAGCGCGCATAGGATAAACCAGACACATCGATGTTAGTGCCTTTGGTCATTAAAGCGTATTCATCATACACTTCACTGGCACTTCGAAAATCAAATCCATGAAAGCCCATTTCTTGACCAAAACGCCACAGGATTTCAGCATCGGGAAGGGCTTCTCCCGGCGCATTGATGACCTTGGGCAAATAGCTAATGCGACGCTCCGAATTGGTCATCGTGCCCTCTTTTTCCAGCCAACCCGCAGCGGGCAGCAACAGGTCAGCAAATTGCGTTGTTTCCGAATTATGTGAAATGTCTTGAACGATTACGAAATTGGCTTTTTTGAGGGCCGCATCCACTTTATGAACGTTGGGCATACTCACAGCTGGATTCGTACAAATAATCCAAATGGCTTTGAGGGTTCCCTTCTCGAGGGCATCAAACATTTCGGTTGCCGTTAATCCGGGTTCTTGTTTTATGGGTTTTCCGCCCCAAAACTCCTGAACTTCTTTTCGATGTTTCGGGTTTCCCAAGTCACGGTGCGCAGCGAGCAAACTTGCCATTCCGCCTACTTCTCGGCCGCCCATGGCGTTGGGTTGGCCCGTTAGGGAAAAAGGTCCTGAACCAGGCTTTCCAATTTGACCGGTAAGCAGGGATAAATTCAGCAAAGACAGGTTTTTGTCGACTCCAATCACACTTTGATTGAGCCCCATGGTCCACATGCTGATAAAGTTCTTTGCATTTGAAATGGTTTTCGCAGTTTTCTTAATGTCGTCTACTGGAATTCCACATCTCTTGGCGGCCTCATTTAGCGAAAGCTCGAAAGCTATCTGTTTGCACGCTTCAAAATTGGAAGTATGCTTTTTGATAAAACTGTAGTTGATTTTTTTCCGTTCAATCAACCAGCGTGCGATGGCATTGAAAAGAATAACATCAGTTCCTGGCAAAATTTGCAAGTGAATATCAGCAACAGCACAGGTTTGGGTTTTCCTTGGGTCAACAACTATAACCTTTACATTCGGATTTTCTTCCTTATGCTTTTCAAGTCTTCGGAATAGGATAGGGTGACACCACGCGGGATTGGCCCCGGCAATCAAGAAGCAGTCGGCCAATTCAATATCTGCATAGGCGATGGGTACAGCGTCTTCTCCAGCAGTTTTTTTGTACCCCACCACAGCAGAGCTCATACACAACCTTGAGTTGGTATCAATATTATTGGTCCCGATAAACCAATTAGCCAGTTTATTCGCCAGATAGTATTCTTCCGTAAGGCACTGCCCGGAAACGTAAAACCCAACACTATCTGGACCATGTTGTTTAATAATACTTTTGAAAACGGCAGCTGCACGCTTCAACGCCATATCCCAACTAACCCGCTCCATCGGATGGTTTCGACTCCATCGCATTTGAGGATGCAAAATACGGTCACTAGTGTCTTGAGCTACGTAGTTAAGATTCATTCCTTTTGAACATAACATGCACTTATTTACTGGATAGGTATCATCACCTTCAACAGAAAGTACTCCCTTTGTATCCTTGGTTACGGTGATACCACAGCCTACGCCACAATAGGAACAAATGGTTTTATGAGATTCTTTCCGTTGCATTACAGTTAAAGGTGCAGCTATGCTAATGAAAGGGGAAAATAGAAAATTACGTAGATATACGTAGTATTAATTCGGCAAAAGTGGCGAGCTAATTTGAAATATCACTAATAATATCTAGGAAATATTGAAAGGTCGGAATTATACCAAGCCGAATTCCCGGGCCTTTTTGGAGAGATCAATCAAGTTTTTGACGGCCATTTTCTTCATCAAATTAAAACGGTGGGTTTCAATGGTGCGTTTGCTGTTTTGCAATTTCTCTGAAATCTCTTTGTTGGTTAGCCCTTGAAGCACGAGTTCCAGTACCTGTAATTCCTTATTGGTTAAGTCAAAAGGTGTTTCTTTGGCTCTTTTCTGAGCGGTTTTTTCCTCT
>NZ_CAKZYF010000128.1 GCF_937884665.1 uncultured Allomuricauda sp.
ACCGATGATATAATGGGTGTTCACCGGGTTGTTTATCCAATCGCGAATGGCGTCGTTCGTGGCGTCCTTCAAGGTTTTACTACCTGATTTTGCCGCCCTGACCTCGGCACCCAACATTTTCATCCGGGCCACATTGGGAGCTTGACGGCTTATATCAATTTCACCCATATACACCACGCATTCAATACCCATTAATGCACATACCGTTGCCGTGGCCACTCCATGTTGCCCAGCTCCAGTTTCGGCAATAATTCGATTTTTCCCAAGTCTTTTGGCCATGAGGATTTGCCCAATGGTATTGTTCACTTTATGGGCCCCGGTATGGCACAGGTCCTCGCGTTTCAAGTAAATTTTGACCTGATACTTTTCCGAAAGGCGTTCAGCAAAATAAAGGGGAGTAGGCCGTCCCACATAGTCCTTAAGTAATTGATGGAATTCCTGTTGAAAGGAAGCTTCGGCCATTATCTCCAGATAATTTTGACGAAGTTCTTCGCAGTTGGGATACAGCATCTCCGGAATAAATGCCCCACCAAATTCACCGTAATATCCTTTTTCGTTAGCGTGATAACTCATATTCTAGCAATTTTTTGAATTCTTTGATTCTTTCTGTGTCCTTGAGCCCTGGTTTTTTCTCAAATTTACTGTTCACATCAATAGCAAAACAGTATTTGGCATGTTTAGTTTGCAAAAATGACTGAATGTCTTCCCTATTTTCCAGTCCAATGCCACCGCTTAAAAAGTAGGGTTTGGTCGAAGGATAGTTTTCCAAGATTTTCCAATTGAAAGTATACCCATTTCCGCCGGGCAATTTTCCTTTGGTGTCGAAAAGGTAATAATCGCATACATCCTCAAAGGGTTCTAGCACCGAAAAGTCAAATCCATCCTTGATGGAAAACACTTTTATAACTTCAAGTTTTTTGTCCTCCTGAAATGAGTTAAGCGATTGAGGACTTTTTATGTCAGATTTCTCACTTTGACTTCGACCGGGCGCAGTCTGACCTTCTGTAGCGCCTTTTGCCTTATTCATAATGGTTTTACAATACTCAGGAAGCTCATTTCCGTGCAATTGAACAGCATCTAAACTATAAGTCGTAATTTTTCCCATTATTTCTTCTAAGGGGGCATCCACAAAAACCCCTACTTTTTTTATTCTAGTAGGGAGCGTGGGCATATTTCCTTTAAAAAAACGTGAGGAAGGTTCCCAGAAGATAAAACCCAGATAATCTGGTCCTAGCTCAGCTATTTCTTCAGGATTATATTTCATTCCGCAGACCTTGAGCTTCATGTTTTCAGGTTTTGAACGAATTCCTGGGCACTTGCTCCGGGATTCTCTGTTTTCATAAAATTCTCACCGATCAAAAAACCTTGATATCCGTAGCTTTTCAACTGGGTTATTGCCTCCACGGAACTTATGCCACTTTCCGAAACCTTTACAAAATCATTCGGAATCAATTCTGCAAGACTTTTACTGGTTTCCAAACGCACTTCAAAGGTTTTTAGGTTCCTGTTGTTCACCCCCAATAGGTTTAGGCTGGGCATTAGTGATTTTTCCAGCTCATCTTGATTATGTACTTCCAGAAGCACCTCCATTCCCAAATCTTGGGCCAATTCAGATAAGGATTTGATTTGCGCCTTGGACAAGACCGCGGCAATCAAAAGTATTACATCTGCTCCGTAGGCTTTAGCCTCCAAGACCTGATATTCATCTATGATAAACTCTTTGCGGAGCAAGGGCATAGATACCGAAGCTCTGGCCAGGAGTAAATCTTCCAGCGAACCTCCAAAATACTTGATATCTGTTAGCACACTCATTCCACAAATCCCGGCGTTTTCATATCCTTTAGCTACAACACCCACATTGGTGTTTTGGTTAATGGTCTGCTTTGAGGGCGAACGCCTTTTATGTTCTGCGATAATACCCGTATCCGAATGGCGTAAGGCTAGTGCTAAGGAAGGGCAATTTCGCCCAAAAAGAACCGAAGCTTCCAATTGGCTTGTCGGAATCAATCCCTTTTTGAGCAGTACCTCTTTGCGTTTGTCGGCTACTATTTTATCTAGGATGTTCATTTTAATTACGTTTGGTCATTTTGAAACGAGCGAAGCGATTGAGGACTCTCTATTTAGAGGTCTCACTTGCGTTCGACATGACATCAATTTTTACTTAATTCTTGAACTTTTTTCAGCGCCTGCAATCCCTTTCCGGTCATCAAAGCCTCCTTTGCCCGTTCAAAACCCTCTTTTGGACTTATACCTTCTACCGTGGCAATCGCTACCCCTGCATTGGCACAAACCACATGATTCTGGGCTTCCGTTCCTTTTCCCTGGAGGACCTCCATAAAAATTTGGGCGGAATCTGCTACATCATCACCGCCAGCTATGGCATTGGCATTTACCTTGGGGATTCCAAAATCTGAAGGGGTCAGGATTCCTTCAGCCCCGTTTGAGATGGTTTTTGTGGCACCGGTCAAGCTGATTTCGTCATATCCATCCAAAGCGTGGAGCACCGTAAAGTTTTTATCTGTATTCTGGTAGAGATATCCATACATTCGGGCCAATTCTAAATTGAAGACCCCTACCATTTGATTTTTGGGGAAAGCAGGATTTACCATAGGGCCCAACATATTGAAAAAGGTCTTTACGGCCAATTCCTTTCGTATGGGCGCTACATTTTTCATGGCAGGGTGGAACAAGGGGGCGTGAAGTACGCAAATTCCAGCTTCTTCTATTGATTTTTTCAAGAATTCAGCTTGATTGCTGAACTTAATGCCCAAAAACTCCATGACGTTACTACTGCCGCATTTGGAAGAAACCCCATAGTTACCATGTTTGGTTACTTTGATTCCGGCTCCGGCCGTAATGAAAGAGGCCAAGGTGGAAATGTTAAAGGTATCCTTGCCATCCCCACCGGTACCGCATAGGTCAATAGGATTGTAATCGCTCAAGTCCACAGCCACGCATAGCTCTAAGAGTGCATCGCGAAAACCTTCCAATTCCTCGATGGTAATACTACGCATCATGTAAACGGTCAAGAAAGCTGCGATTTGGCTCGTATTATAATCGCCTTTGGCAATATTGACCAAAATTTGTTTGGCGTCTTCCTTGGAGAGTATTTCGTGATTGATCAGTCTGTTTAATGTCTCTTTCATAGTGTTTGGATATGAGATTGTAGAGGATTGAGGGTGGAAAATTCAATACAGTTGAAAAACCTTAACCCTTTCTTGTATATGCCCCATGGTCTCATTTCTATTTTCATGGTTTTTTTATCTATCGAGCCAATTTTTTA